>DATJEX010000362.1:0-6203 GCA_035496135.1 Bacteroidia bacterium | reverse complement strand
GTTCGAGATCGTTCCTGCGGTCATCCATAATTCTTTTTCATCACCGAATTTGGAAACTTCTTCCGCGAGTGACGCAAGCGCCCTGGTGAATTGCGATTTGAAATGTGGTATCATGATGCTATCCGTTGATGTTATTTATTCTTTAAGCGTTCAAGGTTCTTCCCGATCATTTTTTCATTGGGCAATTGCGAATCCTGGATCCGTTTCGCGTAATGCATGCTGTCTCTTATCTCCAGTTGCTTTTCCTCGAGCATCTCATTCTTCACCCTGATCTCCGCTGTTTTCTCATGCACCAGTTCATCCAGTTTGTTGATCAGCGCATTCTTGTCACGAAGCGAACTCTGCACCGCCTCGCGGATCTTTTTCGATATGAGCCCGGCGATCACTCCGCATAGAAAAATGAGCGCACTTCTGAAAATAACATTTGTAAAATCCAGCGTATTCTCAACCCCTCCTGCTTTCAGCAGATGCGATGAAATTGCAAGATATTCCGCGCCTGAAACAAGTCCGGCGAAAATAGAAAGCCGGAGGTCGAGGGTGAGCGAAGAAAGAATGATCATGATGATGTACATGATCAATGGCGGAGACGTGATGAGTTGCTGCGGTGAGATAGCTTCCGAACCGTGCAGGAACTGGCTGGCGATGAGAATGAACGTGGTTGGAAAACTGCATTCCACCATCACGACGAAATACGGAAGCATGCGCGGGAAACCCGATCCGCTGTTCCTGAAATTCTTCAGTTTCCTTGCGAAGAAAAATTCACTCAGGATAATGGTGAGCAGGAACGCCGGCCCGATCACCATCGCTTTTTTCGGAATGACCGTACCGAGCAGGTTGGTTTTGAAAAAGAGATAAAGGAAAATGATGAATTGCCCGAGAAGTATGATTGAAAAAATGCCAATAAGTATCCGCGACTTGAGCCGCAGATTTTCGACGATGGCATTATTCAGATCTTTGTCCTGTTCCAAGAAATTTATTTTTAGTGGATGCTCTCTTTCACGATCTCATCCACTACGGCAGGATCAAGCAAGGTAGACGTATCGCCGAGATTCTTCATCTCTCCTTCCGCGATCTTCCGGAGAATTCTCCGCATGATCTTTCCGCTTCTCGTTTTCGGAAGGCCTTTCACGATCTGAATTTTATCAGGCTTTGCGATCGGGCCCATGAATTTATTCACCGTGTCCACAATTTCTTTTTTCAATTGCTCAATATCCGTTCTTCCATGCTCGTCAATGCAGAACGCATAAATTCCCCAGCCTTTGATGTCGTGCGGAAATCCAACAACAGCACTCTCGACAATATCCGGATGTTCGTTGATCGCATTCTCAATTTCCGCCGTACCAAGTAAATGTCCCGAAACTTTGATCACATCATCCACGCGGCCGGTGATCCGGTAATATCCGTCTTCATCACGCTTGCATCCATCACCCGTGAAATAAAGATCCTTATAATGACCGAAGTAATTGTCGCGGCATCGTTCGTGATTTCCGTAAGTCGTGCGGATGATCGACGGCCACGGAAATTTCATGCACAGTCTTCCTTCCACTCCGTTTCCTTCCAGGTGATTTCCTTTTTCATCCACGAGCACGGGCTGAATTCCCGGAAGCGGTAATGTGGCAAATCCCGGTTTTGTTTTGGTGATCCCTGCCAATGGAGAAATTAAAATTCCTCCCGTTTCCGTCTGCCACCACGTATCCACGATCGGGCAATTCTTCTTCCCGATATTTTCATAATACCATTCCCAAGCTTCCACGTTGATCGGTTCACCGACCGAACCCAGCACACGAAGTGAATCAAGTTTATACGGTTTTACAAAATCAAGCCCATGCGCTTCCAGCGAACGGATCGCCGTCGGAGCCGTGTAGAAAATATTCACTTTGTGCTTATCGATCACGCTCCAGAATCTTCCCGCATCCGGAAAAGTCGGAATACCTTCGAACATCAGCGTCGTTGCGCCCGCGAGCAGTGGTCCGTAGATCAAATAAGAATGTCCCGTGATCCAGCCTACATCGGCTGTGCACCAGAACACTTCTTTATTGTTGTACTGAAACACATTTTCAAAAGTGTACTTCGTGTACACCATGTATCCGCCGCACGTATGCACAACTCCTTTCGGTTTTCCGGTAGAACCGGAAGTGTAGAGAATGAAGAGCATGTCTTCTGCATCCATTTCTTCAGCTACGCATTCCTCAGAAACAGTTTTGAGTTCGTCACTCAGCCAAACATCTCTCCCTTCCTTCATTAATCCTGAGCCTGCCGAAGGGTCAATTCCGGTTCGCTTGGCCACGATCACTTTTTTCACCGACGGACAATACTGCAGCGCTTCATCCACTACAGCTTTCAGCGGAATATCTTTCGCTCCACGAAAACCTCCGTCTGCAGTTATCACCATGTTGCATTCTGCATCCTGGATCCTCTCGGCGAGTGAATTGAATGAGAATCCCCCGAAAACAACAGAATGAATTGCTCCGATGCGCGCGCACGCAAGAACTGCGATCGCCAACTCAGGGATCATCGGCATGTAAATGCAGATGCGGTCGCCTTTCTTTGCGCCATTCTTCTTCAGCACATTCGCGAAACGGCAAACATCGCCGTGCAATTCTTTATAAGAAATTTTTCTCGCTTCTTCTTTGGGATCATTAGGTTCCCAAAGAATAGCGGTCTGCTCTCCGCGATCTTTCAAATGCCGATCGAGACAATTTTCGGTGATGTTCAGTTTTCCGCCCATGAACCATTTCACATTCGGTTCTGTGAAATTCCATTCGAGCACTTTATCCCATTTTTTTCTCCACGTGAATTCAGAAGCGATCTCCGCCCAGAATTTTTCCGGATCATCAACTGACTTTTTGTATTCGCTTTGATAGTGTTCGAAGGAAGTGATTCTTGCCATAGCCACAGATTACACAGGTTGACACAGATTATTTTGCTCTTGCTAAGTTATAAAAGGATGTGGAGGAGCAAGACCTTTCGTGCCTTAAAATACCACCTGTCCTGCTGGTGCGCAATACAGGGTAAAGGCGCACCATCAGGGCTAGGAAAATTGGCCGGCGCTCTGCAACGAGATCTGTGGGGTTTGATCAAAAAATAGTTTCAACTACCTGTCCTGCTTCTGCACCGCTTGCGAAACCGTTGTTGTTCCATCCGAGATCCTGATGAAATAGAGTGAACTTACCAATCCGCTCGCCTCGACAGAAAATTTTGATTCACGCGGGAGATCTGTCAATCGCCGAACCAACTTCCCATCGATCGAATAGACCTCCATCGTAACCGGGCCTTCTCCTCCTTTATAATCTATTTCGAGTGCGCCATTGCTGAACCACGCACTCACCAATGAGAGTCCCTCCTTCGCACAATCCTTTCCGTTCACTGCTATGATCTCGCTCGTTGTGAACTGTCCGTTAAAATCGGTCTGTACAATGCGGTAATAATTCGTTCCTTCTGCCGGATCATTATCCAGGAAGGAATATTTCAAAACGCTACCACTGTTGCCTGCACCATCCAACACACCCACGGCCGAAAAAATTTCTCCGTCAGTGGAACGCTCAACGGTAAAAAAATCGTTGTTGATCTCCGTCGCGGTCGACCAGTTGAGCCGGATCCTGTGATCATCACACACGCCATCGAAACTCAGCATTTCTATAGGGAGCACCGTCGTGTATCTTATCTTGAGATCGTTGATCGCGAACGAAGGATCTGTTCCCGCACCATCATCATTATTCGTCCAAACAAAACGGATCCTGAAATTCGGATTGTTATCAGCAGCGGCAGGAAGATTGGCCGAAGTATAATTGCCCCATTTTCCCTGCCGGAAACCGTTGCACGCGCCGCCGCAACAATTGGTCTTCACCGTATTTATCAATAATGTCCACGAAGTTCCGCCGTCCGTGCTGTAATCTACCCAGCCGTCATCAATGTTAGTCGCCCCGAATTCCAGGTAATCGAAGGAAACACTGATGCCGCTTTTTCCCGAAGTGGAGATCAATGGAGAAACGGCTCGTGTGTAGGTATAGGTACCGCCGAAACCACAACCGCCGAAGCCGCCGGCATCATAGGAAGCTCCTATATCATAAAAAAATCCATCATCAGCACCTATATGCAAAGTAGCGTTGCTTCCGCATCCGGTTCCGCAGGTCGTCACCGCATTGCCGTTCTCCGCGCAGCTTACGAACCATTTATTGGAATAGGTATCATTACATCCCCCGGTATTATCAATGGACCAGGCACCGTTACCGGTATTCAGTGTGTTGGCCAGGCAGCCCGCGGTACAACCATTGTTGAATGTTTCTGTCCAGAATACGGTTTGTGCCTCCGTCGCAAGGGCGAAAAAAAATAAAAAAACCGTGATCAGAATTCGTGCAGGGGAGGTCATCTGTGCTTTTACGGAAGAGTTCCCGAACAGGTTAGGGCGTTCGTCGAATAAAAACACAGAGCTTTTGAACAAATGATTCACTGCTGCAATTCATGATCATCATTTTCAGGAGCGGCAGTCCCGTGTACTCGGGGTGCTTTAAATCACTACCTGTCCCCCTGCAGCCAACCGGCAGGCAGACCCGCGCGCAGACTACTCTTTACTCTTCGCAAATAACACCACATCCTTTTCTGTGATATTCTTCTCGCCAAGAATGATCAGTCGTTCGATCACATTCCTGAATTCACGGATGTTTCCCGTCCACGGAAGTTTCTGCAGTTCCTTGATCGCTTCTTTCGAAATTGTTTTCACCGGCATTCCGTATTCTTCGCAGATATTTTTCATGAAGTGATCAGCGAGCAACGGAATATCTTCCTTGCGTTCAGCCAATGAAGGAACGTGAATAAGAATCACACTGAGGCGATGATAAAGATCCTCACGGAAATTTCCTTTCAGAATTTCTTTCTTCAGATCTTTGTTCGTCGCCGCGAGAACACGCACATTCACTTTTATCTCTTTGTCGCCACCCACACGCGTAATTTTATTTTCCTGCAATGCACGCAGCACTTTCGCCTGCGCACTTAAACTCATGTCACCGATCTCATCCAGGAAAATAGTTCCGCCTTCCGCGAGTTCAAATTTTCCTTTGCGCTGCGCCACCGCGCTCGTGAACGCGCCTTTCTCATGCCCGAACAATTCCGATTCGATGAGTTCAGATGGAATGGCCGCGCAATTCACTTCGATGAGCGGAGCATTCGCACGATTGCTTTTTTCATGCAGCCATCTCGCGACCAATTCTTTTCCTGTTCCGTTCTCCCCGGTGATCAGCACGCGCGCATCGGTCGGCGCCACTTTATCGATCATCTCCTTGATCTTCGAGATCGCATCCGACTCTCCGATCATGTCGAACGTCTTCGTGATCTTCTTCTTCAGTGTTTTTGTTTCCGTAACAAGTTTCGATTTGTCGAGCGCGTTACGCACAGTAACAAGAAGGCGATTCAGGTCGAGCGGTTTCTGAATGAAATCGTACGCGCCTTTCTTCACCGCTTCCACCGCCGTTTCAATATTGCCGTGACCGGAGATCATGATCACCGGCGCATCCACCGCCACTTCCATGAATTTTTCGAGCGCTTCCATCCCGTCCATCTTCGGCATCTTGATATCACAGAGAATGATGTCGAATTTTTCCTTCTGCGCGAGATTCAATCCTTCGAGTCCGTCAGCAGCTTCTTCCACTTTGAAATTTTCATACTCAAGAATTTCGCGAAGGGTACGGCGAATACTTTTTTCGTCGTCAATAATGAGAATTCGGGACATAGGTGGTAGTTAAGGAAGGTAAAAATACGAATTGTGATGTACGATTGACGATTTACAATTTACAATTTGAGCCTTTCTTATTGGGTAGATACAGTTTCACGACGAGGCAATTGTAAATCGCAAATTGTAAATTGTAAATGTGCGGAAAGACAATTACCGGATGAGGTTCACATGCCCGATCACCGTTTTCTCCTGCAGATCCACTACATCGGTATACGTGATTCGCCACACGTAAACATCTTCCTCGCATCGGTGTCCTTTGAATCTTCCGTCCCATCCTACATTCACATCATTCGTTTCGAAAATGAGATTTCCCCAGCGATCGAAGATCATGAAATGATATTTATCGGCACCGAGGATCGCCGGCATGAAAATATCATTGAGGCCGTTTCCATTCGGCGTGAAGGTGTTCGGAATATAGAACCGGTCTTCCGGTAAAATTTCTATCGTCACCGTATCGGTCGACATGCAGCCGAAA
>DATJEX010000361.1:0-8011 GCA_035496135.1 Bacteroidia bacterium | reverse complement strand
AGAAAAAACTTCCTTTGGAAGATGTGCAGATGTTGGCTGGTCATCGCTGGCCGAGTTCGACAGAGAAATATAAAAGAATAGATGTAACCGAACAAAGAGAAATGATAAACCGATTTCATCCGTTGCAATAAAAGAGTAACTCAATCAGAAAGCCTGATTGTACAAAATCTAAAACTATTTATCTATGAAAACAGAACTTGTAGAAATCACTAAGGAAATGGCAGGAGAAAACAAAGAACTCGCAGACGTGTTGAATAAGAATTTCAATATTCTTAAAGAAGCAGCGGAGGAACGTGAGACATTAATCATGAAAAGAATTGGGAAATTGGAATCTAAAATGGATAAGAAATTCGAAACCATGCAAAACTCGATGGACAAGAAATTCGGCATTCTCTTCAATGTATTGGCCGTTCACTGTACGATAGCGAATGATAATGCGGAACAGAAGGAATTGAAATGCAGTTATTCCTTATCGGGGAATATCGTTTCTTTCGAACTTGAGAAGTATGACCCGCAAACTTTCTCTACACTTGATATTGATCCGACGGTTTCCCGGATATGGGGAACTTATTTCGGCCGCGAGAGTTTTGATTATTTCACGGAAGTAACTGTTGACAATGATGACAACATCTTTGCAAGCGGATGTTCGGGAACCAGCAGCACTTTGCTTGCTACTTCAGGCGCATACCAGGTAACGTGTGCCGGATGGAGTGATGGATTACTGGTGAAATTCGATTCTTCGGGCAACAGACTGTGGTCAACCTATTATGGAGGCAATGATATTGACTCCTATAACGGTATCACCCGCGATGCGACAGGACATTTACTACTGTGTGGAAATACAAAAAGTACTACTGGAATTATTTTTGGCAACGCCGTTCAGGCCACCAATGGTGGGCAACAGGATGGATTCATTACGCGATTTGATTCTACTGGTTTTCCGGTATGGTCCACCTATTTCGGTGGCAGCGGGAATGAATATTTCCTCTCCGTGACGAAGGATTCGCAGGGAAATGTTTACGCGAGTGGAGAAACAAGCAGTTCTTCTTCTATTGCATCTGCAGGAGCATTTCAAACCACTTTCGGCGGAGGCTCCTTTGATGGCTTTTTTGTGAAATTGGATACAGCAGGAGATCTGTTGTGGTCTTCTTATTACGGCGGTACAGCAACTGATGAAGTAGACGACCTGGACATTGTTGGTGACACAATACTCTATCTCGTTGGAAAAACATCGAGTACTTCCGGCATTTCTACTCCCGGATCTTATCAAAGCACGAATGCCGGAACGGCGGATGCGTTTCTCGCGAATTTTGATACGGCTGGAACAAGAAGATGGTGCACGTATTATGGAGGACCGGCAGCCGATGGCTTTATTGGAGTAAGTCACAGTTCATCCGGTTATATTCTGTTGGTTGGAAGTTCCACGAGCTTATCAGGTATAGTTTCTCCGGGTGCATTTCAAACAACAAGTTCAGGAAGCGAATCCATCATTGGAGTATTCAATCCGGATGGAACGCGTGACTGGATGACCTATTATGGAGGAACCGATACAGATGCAGGATATGATATCACTAAAGACAGCCAGGATAATCTTGTGGTAAGTGGAAGATCGATGAGTCAGAACGGGATCTCGACTTCCGGATCATGGCAACAGAATCATTTCGGAAATACGCAGATCGGCGGAGACAAGCTGGATGGTTATGTTGTGAAGTTCACACCATTCGGAACCAGGGTTTGGGGAACATACTACGGAGGAGATTATGAAGATATCTGCGAAGGAGTAGCGGTAGATCATCATGATCGTGTTGTTGCATGCGGACACGCTTTGAGTGCAAATAATATCGCTTCTTCTGGAGCATTTCAAACTACATTATTCCAGGATTGGGACGCTTTTGTAGTGCGTTTCGATCAGTTAACTATTACCACCGGTCCGGTATCAAGTCCATTCTGTGCTGGCTCAACGATCAATGTTTCTTTCAATGCGATCGGTGATTTTGGTCCAACGGAAACATTCACCGCCCAGCTTTCCGATGCCAGTGGAAGTTTTGCAAACCCAATTACAATTGGTACGATCTCCGGCGTGACAACAGGAACGATCACTGCAACTGTTCCAACATCTACACCTGGAGGAAGCGGATACAGGATCAGGGTCTATTCGGTCGATAGAGGAGTAGCAGATTTCGACAACGGTTCTAATCTCACGATCTGGCCATATCCGACCGTTACACTTCAATTGTTTCCCGCCATTTGTATTGATGATCCTGTTATTCCGTTGCCATTGACTGGGCCAGGTGGGCAGCCTGCAGGCGGAACTTTTGCTGGTGCAGGAGTTGATACTGCCGGAAATTTTGATCCAGCTGTTGCAGGTCCCGGAAATCACATCATCACTTACACTTATACCGACATTCATAACTGTTCGACCCAAACAGCTTCAACCATAGTGAATGTTGCGACGCATACAACAGTCACATTTAATCCGATCAATTCCGTTTGCGTCGATGCTTCTCCATTTACGTTGAATGAGGGGCAGCCTGCAGGAGGATTGTATTTTGGGACAGGAGTAACAAATAATCAATTTGATCCTTCTGCATCCGGTGCAGGTACATTCACGATCTCCTATTATTACACAACGAATTCCGTTTGCCTCGATTCCGCATCACAAACGATCACTGTTTTTCCGCTTCCGCCTGTTCCTGTTATCACCAATAACAACACTTTGCTCTCTACTACGGCTACGGGTTCGCTGCAATGGTATTTCAATTCAACTCTTCTGGTAGGACAGACTTCTTCAACATTACAGGCGATGCAGAATGGAAATTACCAGGTAGAGGTAACAGATTCGAACGGTTGTTCTTCCATGTCGACGATTACCGTTGTCAATAATGTTGGAATTCCGCAATTGCTTTTTCCTGATGCAAACATTTCTGTCTATCCGAATCCATTTTCTGATCATCTAACGTTGGGTCTTAATATAAATTCAAAGTCAGAGCTTTCTGTTGCGCTTTTCGATGTCTGCGGGCGAGCATATGAAACAAACATTCACGATGAAACATTTCTTCCAGGCAAATATTCTGAAAATGTTTTCGCCGAAGGAGTTCAATTGCCAACGGGAGTTTATTTAATGAGAGTAACGATCAACGGAGAGTCGAATTGGGCCCGGGTCGTAAAACAGTGATTTGGGTCGTTGATTTCGATTTTGTTCAAAACTCCTGAAATCTTTCAAATCCTTTCAGATCGCTTCTCAAAATGTTCGACCGCCGTTACACCCGGAAAATGAATTATCGTGTAATGAATTGGGCTCCAGTTCTCCCGGCAAGAGGTTGCCAACCCCCTACGGGCTACGATAATCCGCTGAAAAACAGCGGATTATTTATTTTATTCCCGGGAGAGAATTAATGGATAAAATCAAATTCCTTCATTGTGGTAAACAGGTATTTGATTACCTTTGCCGTCCCTCAACGAAGAGGGAAAAATAAAACCAAAATTCAACATCATGTATCATTACGAAACCGTCTTCATTTTAACTCCCGTTTTGTCTGAAGATCAGGCAAAGGAGGCGGTGGGCAAGTTTCGCAAGGCGATCAAAGACCTTGGCGCAACGATCACTCACGAGGAATCCTGGGGCCTGAGAAAGCTGGCTTACCAGATCCAAAAGAAGTCCACCGGCCATTATCATTTGTTCGAATACACCGCCAAGTCCGGCGAAGTGGTAGGCGAACTCGAAGTAGCATTCAAGCGTGACGAGCGCGTACTGCGTTTCCTCACCGTGAAGCTCGACAAGCATGGCTCAGCTTACGCGGAAAAACGCCGCAACAAAGCGAAAGCGAAAAAAGATGCAGCGAAGGCCGCTGAAAAATCAGCTAACTAATCTCAACAACGACAAGTCATGGCAGAAAACACTTCTGAAATCCGCTATCTCAATCCACCGTCTGTTGAGGTAAAAAAGAAAAAGTATTGCCGCTTCAAAAAAGCGGGAATCAAATACATCGATTACAAAGACGCCGACTTCCTTCTGAAGTTCGTAAACGAGCAGGGAAAACTTCTTCCGCGCCGTCTCACCGGAACATCTGTGAAATACCAGCGCAAAGTAGGTACCGCCGTTAAACGTGCGCGTCACCTCGCATTGCTTCCATACGTAGCAGATCAACTTAAATAAGGAGGACAAACAATGGAAATCATTCTTAAACAAGACGTCCGCAACCTCGGCTATAAAGACGATGTTGTAAATGTGAAGCCGGGATACGGCCGCAACTACCTTATTCCACGCGGAATTGCGACGCTCGCTGATGAAACAGCGAAGAAGATCCACGCGGAAAACGTGAAACAACGCGCACACAAAGCAGCGAAAGAAAAAGCGGAAGCAGAAAAGAACGCCGCGAAGCTCGCCGAGATGACGGTGAAAGTTCCGACCAAGGCTGGCGACAACGGAAAGATCTTCGGATCAGTTACCGCTGTTCAGCTGAACGAAGGACTCCGCAAACTCGGTTTCGATATCGATCGCCGTAACATCACCATCGAAAATGCAGACACTGTGAAAACACTCGGTGTTTACAACGCGAAAGCAAGACTTCACAAAGAAGTTGTCGCTACGTTCAAATTCGAAGTGGTGGCTGAATAATTTTTGTTCAATTGAAGAGAGAAGGCTTTCCCAACGGAAGGCCTTTTTTCATTGGAGGGATTTGATCTCCGATCATTCGAAGATCTGGAATTTGGAATTCTTTTGGTACGGCCTACTGCTTACCGCCTACTATTCGTACCGCAGCGCTTCTATCGGATCCAGCTTCGATGCTTTGATCGCCGGATACAATCCGGAAACCAGCCCGACGATGAAACAGGTAACAAGTCCGAGGATGATCCAGGCCCAGGGCGTCACGAATTTGTATCCGAAAATTATTGCGCCGCCGCCAATCAGTCCCAATGCCAGTAGAATTCCCATGATGCCGCCGAGCTGGCAGATCATGATTGCTTCGGTGAGAAATTGATTCCGGATGACTTTCCTGGTCGCGCCCAATGCTTTCCTGATGCCGATCTCGCGTGTGCGTTCCGTGACAGAAACGAGCATGATATTCATCAAGCCGATCGCCGCGCCGAGCAATGTGATAAGCCCGATGATGGTCGCACCAAGACTCACATAACGCAGATTGTCGATCAGTTTCGCCGCGAAATTATCGCTCTTCACGATCTCGAAATTATTCGGCTCATCGGGTTGAACTTTCCGGATGATGCGGAACAATCCTGTCGCTTCACTGATGGTGTTATCGAGCCATTTCCCGTCGCGCGCGAGCACGTTGATCGTGAAGGTCATGTCGGGCCGCGAGAAATACTGGCGCACATTTTCAATCGGCAATAAGGTCATTTTATCACCACCGAATCCCATCGCGTTGCCTTTCGAGGCCAGCGTTGCGATCACGCGGTATTTTCCGGCACCAATGCTGATCTCTTTTCCGATCGGATCTTCACTCGGAAAGAATTTGGTGACGATATCTTTTCCGATGATGGCCACATGATCGCCGGAAATGATCTCGGAAGAAGTGAAATTCCTGCCATCTGAAATTTCATAACCGGAACAGGCGAGATAATTCTGATCTGAACCGATCACCTGTATGTTCGGATCACTCTTGATGGAACCATATTTCACGGTCGCGTTGAACGAAGCCATCGTGGAAACAGAAACAGTTGCCGGAAAATCGAAGCGATCGGAAAATGAAGTTGCTTCCTGGTAAGTGATCGTGCGGAATTTCTTCGGCTTCTTGCCACGATTGCCGACACGAATTCTCGTTTCGCGATTGCGGATCGTGAAGGTATTGGCACCCATTCTCGAGAAATTGCTGTTGAGCGAACCTTTCAAAACATCGATGGAAGTGAGAATGCCGACCAGCGCTGTGATCCCAAGCGCAATGATGAGCATGGTGAGAAAGGCACGGAGTGACTGGCCGCGGATCGAGCTGAGTGCTAATCGGAGATTTTCTACTTTGGACGATGCCATCTGTTGTAAAATTAGGCATTATACCTTTCGTTCTATTTGCACTACGCACAGTTCTGCTGACAGGAAGAAATGGGTAGATTTGAGAATAACAAATTCATTTGAGCAGTAGCACAGAAAAATATCCGAGCCTGAACGGATTGAGAGCGATCAGTGTGATCCTCGTGGTATTCGCTCACCTGGCTATGCAGGATCACGCGTTATCTGCGCTGGAAAGGAATGACTGGACAAGATCGTTCGCTGATTTTCTCCAGGACGGGCACCTGGGTGTGACGGTCTTCTTCGTGATCTCCGGATTTCTCATCACCACATTGCTGTTGAAGGAAGAAGCGAAAACAAAAACCATCTCGCTGAAGAAATTCTATGTGCGGCGAACGTTGCGGATCTTTCCTGCGTACTATTTTCTTCTGCTCGTTTATTTCATTCTGCAACTCTCCGGGCAGATCCATATCAACGGAATATCGTGGCTCACCGCGGTCACGTACACGAAATATTTCAACTGGACAGACGACTGGTACACTTCGCACGCATGGTCTCTGAGCATTGAAGAACATTTTTACCTGTTATGGCCTTTGGTTTTCCTTTGCGGAAACAGGATCAGAAAAATATTTGCATTCGGATTGGTGCTCATCGTTCCATTGATAAGAACGAGTCAATATTTTCACCCGGTGAGCTGGATCAACGAACTGAGCATTTTCACCCGTATCGACGCGATCGCGATCGGATGTTTGTTTGCGCTGTACAAAGACTGGCTGATCGGAAAACTGAAAATGCACTGGAGAAGAACGTTTCTTATTTCTGTTGGAATTCTCGTATTTCTCGTGCTGCGCCCGGTTTATCCGCCCGAGATCGACATCGATTTCCTTTTCATTCCGTTCGATGTGACGAATGGCACCATCGCCGCGATCGTGATCGGGTTCATCATGATGTATTCTGTTTTTGGCCCGAGAAGATCGTGGTTCCGGTTTCTCAATCTTCGTGTATTGAATTACACCGGGATTCTCTCGTACAGCATTTATCTCTGGCAACAGCTCTGCATCAGCGGTTCGCATCACTGGTTCGGAAGATATCCCTGGAACCTGCTGTCCATTTTCGTGCTCGCCATGCTCTCGTATCACCTCATTGAAAAGCCGTTCCTGAGAATGAAAGAAAAATTCTCAGCGGTAGGAAATTCATGAAATGGTTCGGAATGATTGCAGGATTCCCTGTTCCTGACCGGAGATGCATTCAGGATGTATATTGATGTAAAATTACGAATAAGAACAGAGAACGGAGAGCTTAGAGCCTGGAAAGAAGTCCGGATCGAATGAAATAATAAGATCATAAAAAAAATCTAAGCGCTAAGCGCTAACTTCCCGGTTCTTCATTCAGGTATTTAGTAAATTTGAACACGAAACATTCCTAACTCAAAACGCCCAATCATATGATCTTCGATCTTGACATGATCAAAAAAGTTTACGCAGGACTTCCTTCCAAAGTAGAAGCTGCACGTAAACTCGCGGGACGCCCGCTCACACTCACCGAAAAAATCCTTTACGCGCACCTCGTGGATGCATTACCCGCGAAAGCATACGAGCGCGGAAAAGATTATGTCGATTTCAATCCGGACCGCGTGGCGATGCAGGATGCGACAGCGCAGATGGCATTACTTCAATTCATGCAGGCAGGAAGAAAAAAAGTGGCAGTTCCTTCTACCGTGCATTGCGATCACCTCATCACGGCGAAAGTCGGTGCGAAGGATGATCTTGCGGTTGCGAATAAAGAATCGAAAGAGGTTTATGATTTTCTCGCTTCGGTTTCGAATAAATACGGGATCGGATTCTGGAAACCCGGTGCAGGGATCATTCACCAGGTTGTACTGGAGAATTATGCTTTCCCTGGCGGAATGATGATCGGAACGGATTCGCACACGGTGAATGCCGGCGGATTGGGAATGATCGCGATCGGTGTGGGTGGAGCAGATGCCTGTGATGTGATGGCAGGACTTCCATGGGAATTGAAATTCCCGAAACTCATTGGTGTGAAATT
>DATJEX010000360.1:0-8823 GCA_035496135.1 Bacteroidia bacterium | reverse complement strand
TCCTAATAGGACAAGGAAATTGTCAAACGATTTAATTTTGCACCTCTTATATATTCTATCAAAGCCATCTGAAAGCTTTAATGAAAAAAGAAATTCTTCCTTTTTCTTAAAAAAAGGTAACGTGTCAAATGTATCGATATAATTCGAAATTTTTTTCTCCAAGGTCAAATCTAGCTTTGGAAGGTGTCTGCAAGACTTTATTGCGGTATCACTAATCCAAGAATTATTAATTGAAAACGCTTCTATGAGACACTTATTAATGGAATTAGAGTCTAAAAGCCCGACAGCTTCAACACAAAGCTTAATTAATAATATATTTCCAACTTCTTTGTGCTCATGAATTTGAGTTTCTATTAAATCAGCTAATTTACCGCGGAAAGACTCCAAGCATTCTGGTCTAGCTCTAAACGCCTCTTTGATGAACCTCAAGCAATGTACAACCCTCAAATATTGGGGATCGTTTATTGAAGTAGATTTCAGCTTTGAAATTTCAGCCCAGCAAAATTCAGCAATTATTTTTGCCTGATTAATTGGAGCTACTTCACAATATAATACTAAAACGTCTCTATATCTTGAGTCCATGGGAATAGACTCCAAGTCAACAGGACTGGAACTATTGAGTATTTTACCAATAACAAAATACTCATTGAACCTTCTGTGAACAAAACTAAATCGTTTATCAGGTCCGCTTCCTACTCTGCCAATCTTTGCATAGACTAAAATTTCAATAATTGATTCGACGTTGTAAGATTCTTGAAATTGGGAGCACAATTGCCTCACGCTCGCTTCCAAGCCCAGACTTTGTTCTTCAAACATATAATTGGCAATTTCAATTGCGCAGTTCAATATTTGAGTGGAGTCTAAGCCCAATTTTTCGATCTTATCTTTACAGCTTAAGAGTCTTTTTCCAATATAACTTGAATATAATTCGGATTGATTTAAGGGAAGAGAATTTAAATTATCACGAGTGTAATTATATAATAACCCTATTGAAAAGGGGTTAGAAGCAATAGGAATTAACTCTGATCGTTTTGTAAAAAGTTCGTTGATTAAATTTTGATCAAAATGAACATAACTTCTAAGTGCGTTTTCAATTTTCAATTCAGAAAACGGGCGAATGTCCAAGATCGTTTTTGATTGGAATCTTAAAGATGGTTTGCGAAATGTTCGTGAGGCAAGTATTCCCCTAGAATCATGGGCTCCAGATAAAAAGGTATATAAAACTTCGGAAAGTTTATCTATGAGCCAAGAAGATTCATCTTCGTCAAGAACTGCAGGAATTTCATCAAATGAATCAAAAACAAAAAAAAGGTGTCCATTTTCAAAAAGCCGTTTGAAATATTTGTCAATAAAGTCGTCAGTAAACATATCTCTACCCTTGAGTCGGGAAATCACAAATTCATACAATTCTTTGAAGGTAGGCGGGCTATTTTCTGTCCATTTGTTTGGCACGTGCCATTCTTTTAAATTAATATAAATCGGTATCCTGTACGTGTATGGAGTTTCTAAAAGCAAATCTTTAGATAGTTTTCTTAATGCAACACTCTTCCCCGATCCTGGGTCACCCAAGACTAGAAATGTTCGAGACTTTTTATCCTTTCGAATTGCATCTAAGAGGTTTGTTATTCGTCTCTTCTTTCTGTTACCGAATTGAATCTCGACTTCTGCCTCTAACGGTGTAAAATGAGCATCGCTCCAATTTGAGTCAATATCCAATTGATTAAGTTGGATTTGGAGTGAATTACAGAAAGCTTTAAGATGTTGATTAAACTCCTTTTCGGGAAATCTCGAATTAAAAGAGTTTTCATTGATTTTCATGGCGCTATAATCTTGAATAAGATAGTTAAGTACTATTAAAGCAATTAATAAAATGGAAAGAGGAGCAATCAGAAGCAAATCTGAGCTCTTTAGATTATTTTTTATTATTGGAGAGGCATTACTAAGAATAGCGTCGATCTTTCTCAAAATGGAATCTTTATCGACTAATAAAGCTATAAGTGCAATACTGGAACTAACCAATAAAAGTGAAATGCTCCTTAATAACTTTTTGCCTCGGTAACTTGGAAGAAACAGTAATAATGCAAACCAATCAATCGGAAATAAAACACCAATTAGGATTAAAAGCGTTGGATATGATGAAATCAAATCATACTTTTTTAAGAGAAATAAACCAATAATTTCGGCTAGGAGAAGAAGGGCAAGTAGAGAACCTTTTTTCAGGGCTAAAGTAGATTTCATGGGATAATCTCAATTATTTTTTTAAAAAGATAAGTATTTTAGTCATAGCTAAAGAAAATGTTTTCAAACGTAGGCTCAAATGCATTTTTATTGTAGTTTTTAGCGAGAATAGGAAGCGATAAAGACCACTGTTTCGGCGGGATGTACGATCAAGAGGAAAGTGGTTGCAGCGCAGTAATTAATTCCCTAACGACCGGAACGCCTTGCGGATAATGTTCAGATCATTCCCGACTTTGTAATCTTTCGCGTAAAGCAGGTTCAAACGCTCTTTTATTTCTTCCGTTCGTTGTCCAGAAGGAAGAACATCCGAAGGATGAAGAACGGCTTGTCTCAATTTCGGCAGATGAATGTTTTCCGTTTTTGATTCGGAATATCCCACCCAGGTTTTGCTGCCGAATAATACGGCGAAAATATTTCCCAGGAAGCCGATCGGATTTTTTGCGAACCAGATGGAGACCGGGAAAGTGGAGAGGAAGATCAACGAAACTCCAAGATCGATCACGCGTTTGTTTCTCCGGTTCACTGGCTTGGAAATAGAATTGATATCGATCACGTAAAGATCGCCGGCGGTGTCGATGGAATTGCTTCCGATGATGGAAAGACTTTCGGGCGGAGCAATTTTGTAATTCACTTTTCTCGAATCACCGAGCTGCGACATGCGGTCGATGATCTGTTTCGCTTCCAGGTCCTTCGCGCAGAAGATCACTTCGTCAATTCCGTAGATCGTCACGATGTCGGTGAGTTGTCCGAATCTCCCGATGAACATCGGATCGCTTTCTTCATTCTTCGCGTTCACGAATCCTGCGAAACTGATGTTGGCCGAAGTCTGGCGGATCAATCCGCTCACCCGTTTGCATTCTTCGAGCGAACCAACGATCGCGATGCGTTGCGCGTGTCCGCTTTCGATGCGCATGCTCTTGAGCGGCGTGAGGGAAAGAATGAACCGGGAGAGAAGTAAACTCACTAATGCCCATCCTGCGCCGACGAGAATGATCAGACGCGAGAAACGCCAGTCTTCCGGGAGAAGCGCGTACATCACGAGATTCGCAGCAGTTCCTGCAAAGACTCCGCGAACGATCTTCATAAGTCGAACCGGTTTATCATAACCACCGCTGAAGTAAACAGCGAGGATCCAGATCGCGTTGTAGACGGGAAGTAAAATGTTCACGAGTTTTTCCTGGAAGGTTCCGCCTTCGCCGAATTTGAAATTCGCCGCGTAATATCTCGTCATGAAATAATGTACGCTCAGCAACACAGCGAAATCAAAGACAGGAAGCGCGATCGCTTTGATGAAACGGGTGAACAGGGCGGCGCCCGCACGCAACCAGATAGCGAAGTTGATGAGGAAGGAAAATGTCTTCGCGTTCTTTACCGAGAAATGTTTCTTGGCGAAAATGACCATCGCACGATAGAAAACGAAAACGTAATTCACGCTGCTCTTCTTCGTGCTCTCGCCTTTGTAGTGGATGATCTTTGTTTCGGGAAAATAATAATTCTTGTAACCGCCAAGGATCAAACGATAGGAGAGATCGATGTCTTCGCCGTACATGAAATAATCCTCGTCGAGCAATCCGACTTTATCCAAAGCCGCTTTACGCATGAGCATGAACGCGCCCGAGAGAATTTCCACTTCGTGCGTTTTATTTTTGTCGAGATAACCCAGATGATAACGCCCGAATTTCTTTGAACGCGGAAATAATTTCGAAAGCCCGAACATCTTGTAAAAAGCGACGGATGGAGTAGGGAGTCCGCGTTTCGATTCCGGAAGAAAGTTTCCTTTTCCGTCGATCATGTACACGCCGAGTCCGCCTGCGTCCGCGTGTGCGTCCATGAACGCGAGTACTTTTGAAAAAGTATTTTCTTCAACGACCGTATCCGGATTCAGCAGCAGCACATATTCGCCTTTCGCAACACGCATTGCCTGGTTATTCGCTTTGGAAAAACCGAGATTCTCCTTGTTTGCGATCACCTTCACTTCCGGGAATTTCTGCTTCAGCATCAGCAGCGATCCGTCCACGGAATTATTATCCACGACAAAAACTTCACCCTCGATGCCTTTCAGAGCCGCGCGCACGGAATGCAGGCATTGCTCGAGAAAATGCTCGACGTTGTAATTGACGATGATGACGCTAATCTTCAATGTGAGAATTGGTCAATGTGAGAATGTGAGAATTTGAACCTGGACTGGAGTAAACGATTCCCGCTACCAGTGCCCAAAATTAACATATTACCATTGACAATGAATTCTTTATGAAGGAGTTTAATTCTTGCAGGAAGCAATAATCTTACCTGAAACCCGTTTCAACACATCAATGTCGTGAAGTAATTCTTTTGGGTCGGGATATTTCGATGAATATTTGCAGAGAAGTAGCCAGTACTCGGTCTCATTTATCTCCTTCGAAGAGATCTTGAGTTTGTGAACAAAATCGGCACGGCTTTCCGCCGATTGAGATTCGCGAACATTAGCGCCAATAGATGTTCCACTTTTCAGAAGTTGATTTGAAATAACGAATCTTCTTCTTTCTTCCAGGATTTCCGTGTACTCAACGATCTTGAGTGCAAATTCAAACGAAAGATCCACAATTGCATTTCCAGTTTTCATAATGAATAAGAATTAATAAATGAATAAATAATGAAAAATATGACGGCAAACTTATAAGAAATATTTTAACCAAAGAAATTTGTTCAAAAAATATTTTAAGAAGATTGAAGTGATCGCCGAAATTCACACATTCACACATTCACACATTCACACATTCACACATTCACACATTCACACATTCACACATTCACACATTCACACATTCACACATCAATTGAAATTCCGCTCATACGGAACACGATTCACGATCGATCTTCCCAGCGTGATCTCATCCGCATATTCCAGTTCATCACCAACAGAAATTCCTCTCGCTATCGTGGAAACGGAAACAGGAAATTCCTTCAGGCGTTTGTAGATGTAAAAATTCGTGGTATCGCCTTCCATCGTCGTGCTGAGCGCCATGATCACTTCCTTCACTTTTCCTCCGGCGACTTTTTCAATGAGTGAGTCGATGCGCAGATCGTTCGGGCCGATGCCATCCATTGGAGAAATGATCCCGCCGAGTACGTGGTAATGTCCGCTGAACTGGTTCGTGTTCTCGATCGCCATTACGTCGCGGATATCTTCCACTACGCAAACGGTGCTGCCATCGCGTTTCGGATTGGAGCAGATGGAGCAAATCACTGTATCTGAAATGTTGTGACAGTTGGTGCAGTACTTCAACTCTGTCTGCAGTTTCTCAAAAACATTTCCGAATTTTTTCAGCTGATCGGGATCTTTCCGCAACAATTCGAGCACATAACGCAACGCGGTTTTCCTGCCGACTCCGGGGAGCTGCGCAAAAACCTCAACGGCCTCTTCGATCAGTTTGGATGGATAGTGCATCATTTCTACTGTAAATTTAGCTTTGAATCAAAAGCGAAATGATCCGGAAGTAAAAAGAATTATCAAGTGTCTTATCAACAATACGGGTGAAAGTGAATGTGAATGTGAATGTGAATGTGAAAGGGGAGGGATTAGCCCATTTCACTTTCACTTTCCCTTTCACCTTCACCCCGAAGGAAAGCAAACCATCATAAATGTCTTATCCGCCATTCTTTGGGATACAGATTATTCGCCCGATTCCCCAACGCATTCAGCCAGCCGAGCGGCGCACCTTTGAAGGTCACGAGTGTCATCCCGGTCTTTTCTCCAACCAGTTTCACTTCTTCGCGCGCCAGGAATTTCAACGCATCTTCTTTGCTCAATTCCACTTCCGGAAAATTCCTGCGATTCAATTCTGTTGAAACGGCGAGCGGATGAACAGCTTTCAATCCTTTCGCCAGTTCCGCGATCGCCAATCCGGCGTGAACAACATTCAACCGGCGACAGACCGTTTGCATCTCGGAAGAAATAGTTTTTCTGAAAAGTGTGACGAGCCCATCGAAGGAAAAGAAATCAAATCGCGCGGGATCGTTCACGTAATTCTTCACCAATTCCTTTTCGCGATTGTTCAGCAGATTCATTACAGGCTTCTGCTTTCCAGGTTTCGATGAAGAATGTTCTTTTTTCTGAAGGACCGTCAGGAAGAATCCTTCTCCTTTCAAACGATGCGGAAAGAACCGATAACCGTGAATGCCGTTCTTTTTCGTCTCCACGATTCCCCAGTCGGCCGGAAATTGCAACTCCACGCTTTCAAATTTTATTTTTTCCTTCAGCCACACTATGTTTTTCTCATTCTCTTCTTCATTGAATGTACAGGTGGAGTAAATGAGAAAACCATTTTCCTTGAGTGCAGGCCATGCATCAAGGATAATTCTTCGTTGACGCATCGTGCACAATTCCACAGCACCTGCCGACCATTCCTTCATCGCGTCGTGATCTCTCCGGAACAATCCTTCGCCTGAACACGGCGCATCGGCGAGCATCACATCGAAGAATTCTGTCAATTCACCAATGTGTTCCGGATCGTTGTTCGTCACGATGAAATTATCGCGTCCCCATTTCACAAGGTTCTCCACGAGAATATTCGCACGTGAACGGATCACTTCGTTGCTCACCAGCAAACTGTTTTCGGTGATGAGCGAAAGCAGGTGTGTCGATTTTCCCCCGGGAGCAGCACACAGGTCCAGCACTTTCACATTCTTCGAAAGATCGACAAGCTGATTCATCGCCTGTTCAATTCCCATCGAACTTGCTTCCTGCACGTAATAATAACCGGCATGAAAGAACGGATCCATCGTGAACGACGGACGTGACGGCAGGTAATAACCGGTCTCGCACCAGGGAATTCTTGTGCCCGGATAATTGTTCTTCCACTTGAGCGGATTGACGCGAATACTGACAGGCGGCGCTTCACCGAACGACTTTTCCCATTGCGGAAATTCATCGCCCAGCAATTGTTTTACAAGTTCAGTATGTGCTTTTGGTAATTGCATTCGTGGAAGCAAAACGGGTCGACCAGTGGCCGACCCTTATATGCGAACGTGATGAGTGTGATTATTTCTTTTTCTTCGGAGCAAGAAGCATCTGCATTCTTTTTCCTTCGAGCGCAGGAAGCTGTTCCACTTTTCCATACTCTTCCAGTTCCTGTGCGAAACGGAGCAGGAGAATTTCTCCCTGTTCCTTGAACACGATGGAACGTCCGCGGAACATGACATATGCTTTCACTTTCGCGCCTTCTTCGAGGAAACGCACTGCATGATTCTTCTTGAAATTGAAATCATGATCATCGGTATGCGGGCCGAAACGGATCTCTTTCACGACCACCTTCTGTGCTTTCGACTTGATCTCCTTCTGTTTCTTTTTCTGCTCGTAGAGGAATTTTTTATAATCCACTACGCGGCAAACAGGAGGATCTGTACCGGCAACGATCTCCACGAGATCGAGCCCGAATTCTTTTGCAAGATCGAGCGCTTTTGCAAACGGGTACACACCGGGCTCAATGCCTTCGCCCACGAGGCGCACCTGCGCTACGTCGCGGATCTTTTCATTGATACGATGAAGTTCTTCTTTGATTCTTGGTCCGCGTGGCCCGCGCTGAAATGGGGGACGTGAACCTCCACCCGGACGGGGCGGAAAAGGTGGGCGATTGCCTTGATAAGGAGCTGCGATTTTGACCTCCGTTTTTAGATTTATAATTTATGATTTACAATGTACAATTTGAATATCAATTCAAAGAGTTCAGTCTGTCGTTGACATCCATGTTGATCAGGTCTGCGAAAGAGGCGATAGGCATTGCACCTTTATCTCCATCTCCCTGTTTCCGGACTGAAACTGTTCCGTCTGCTTCTTCTTTTTCTCCGAGAATAAGCATGTAAGGAACCTTTTTCAACTCGGTATCACGGATCTTCTTTCCGATCTTCTCGCTACGGTCGTCAATGAACGCACGAATATCGGAATTTTTAAGTTCTTCTTTCACTTTTTCGGCGTACTCATTGTACTTCTCGCTGATCGGGAGAATCCCCACCTGCTCGGGTGTGAGCCACAATGGGAATTTACCGGCGCAATGTTCGATGAGAACCGCCACAAAACGCTCCATGGAGCCGAATGGGGCACGATGGATCATTACCGGGCGATGCTTCTGATTGTCGGCGCCGGTGTACTCCAGCTCGAAACGTTCCGGAAGATTGTAATCCACCTGGATGGTTCCCAATTGCCATTTCCGTCCAATAGCATCACGCACCATGAAGTCGAGTTTCGGCCCGTAGAACGCTGCTTCGTCATATTCGATGACGGTCTTCAGGTTCTTCTCGGCCGCAGCTTCAATGATCGATTGTTCGGCTTTGTTCCAGTTTTCTTCGGTGCCAATGTATTTCGCGCGGTCTGTTTTATGACGTAGCGAGATCTGCGCGGTGTAATCGGTGAATTCGAGCGCACGGAAAACGTACAGCACAAGATCGATCACTTTGTAGAATTCTTCTTTCACCTGGTCGGGGCGGCAGAACAAATGCGCATCGTCCTGTGTGAATCCACGCACGCGGGTGAGTCCGTGCAATTCTCCACTTTGTTCGTAACGGTAAACAGTTCCGAATTCGGCGAAACGCAAAGGCAGATCCTTGTAC
>DATJEX010000359.1:0-11341 GCA_035496135.1 Bacteroidia bacterium | reverse complement strand
AGACCCAGTCCATATTGTCTTTATCCGTAAGAATAAGTTGTTTGTCGTCCACTTGTTTCACGGCATAAACTTCATCTTTCCCGTCGAGCGTCATCGTCACCGATTTATTATCGGGCGTGACAGAGAATTTTCCGTCTTCCGATCCGAGGATCAGCGAATGGGAGAGTGTTCCGTTGGATTTGAATTCATAGGTTGTTCCTTTCAGGAATGCGCTGGCCATTCCGGTTGCGAGTCCGGAGAACGCGTTCGCAACGGTCGCCATTCCCTGGGCAAGAGAATCGACAGCTCCGCCGAGCGCGCCACTGTCGGTTGGAGTGACCTCGATCTGTGCAGCTTTGATATCGTCAAGTTTCCAGGTACCGATCAATGGTGTGTTGAGTTTTGGTCCGCAGGAAAGGATGAAAAGGGTGATCACGGAAAATGCAAGAAATACTTTTTTCATGGGTCTGTTTTTTATCCGCGAAGCCGTCAGCATCACGGTGGTTAAGGTGTGCGGCAAATGTATAAATAACGGACCGGTTTTCAGTTATCTGTTTTCGGTTTTCAGTTTACATTCTCATAAACGCATTTTCAACATCGAACCAGGAACTGAACAACAGCCAACTGAAAACGGCAGGCTCTTCCTTTTCATTTAAGTGAAAACTGCTCCCTGAAAAGGTCTATTTTCCATTATCTTTAACCTCCTTTTCAGCACCCATGAAAGTCACACTGAACCGTATCGACGACGCCTTTCAATTCGAGGCAAAAGACGCCAATGGAAAAACCGTTGTGTTCGATGCCAGCCCGAAAATCGGCGGCAAGGGAAATGGTGTGAGCCCGATGCAAACACTCATCATGGCGGCCGGAGGTTGCAGTGCGATCGATGTGATCCTCATCCTGCGAAAACAGAAACAGGAGATCCACGATTTCAAAATTGAAATTGACGGAGAACGCGAGCCTGATAAAGAACCTTCCCTCTGGCAAACAGTTCACCTGCTTTTCAAACTCGAAGGAACGATCGATGGTGAAAAAGCGAAACGTGCGGTGCAGCTCTCCATGGAAAAATATTGTTCCGTTGTCAAAACACTCGAAGGTGCCGGTGCGAAAATTTCCTGGGATGTGGTTGTCAATGGCACAACGATCTGAACAACACTCCGAACTCCTCTCTCCGATCTCCGAACTGAATGAAGCCTGAAACAAAAGCCATCCGCATACAGAACGAACGTTCACAGGAAAATGAACATTCTGTTCCTGTTTATCTCACGTCCAGTTTTGTCTTCGACAATGCGGAAGAGATGCGTGCCGCTTTTGCCGATGAGAATGATGAGAATATCTACTCCCGTTTTTCAAATCCGAACACGAACGAATTCATTCAGAAACTTTCGGCGCTCGAAGGAACGGAAGATGGTTTTGCAACGGCGTCCGGAATGGCGGCGGTGTTCGCTTCGTTCCTCGCATTTCTGAAAAACGGAGATCATCTGCTCGCGTGCAGTTCCATTTTCGGAAGCACACATACCGTCATCACTAAATATCTTCCCAAATGGGGAATCCAGTATTCGTATTTCGACATCAACAAACCGGAGACCTGGGAAGCGCTGATCAAACCGAATACGAAAATGATCTTCGTGGAAACGCCAACAAATCCGGGACTCGATGTGATCGATCTCGAATTCATCGGGCAACTGGCAGCAAAACACAAGGTGTTATTGAACGTCGACAATTGTTTCGCAACTCCCGCATTGCAACAGCCGGCGAAATTCGGCGCGGATATCATCACCCATTCCGCTACAAAATTCATTGACGGACAGGGAAGGGTGCTCGGCGGAGCAGTGCTTGGAAGAAAAGATCTCGTGAAAGAAGTTTACCTGTTATGCCGCGCAACGGGCCCCGCACTTTCTCCATTCAATGCGTGGGTGCTTTCCAAATCCATCGAAACATTGCACGTACGCATGGAACGTCATTCGCAGAACGCACAGAAACTCGCGGGGCTGCTCGAACACCATCCTGATATTTCACTGGTGAAATATCCATTCTTGCTCTCGCATCCCCAATACGAAATCGCACGCCGGCAGATGAGCGCAGGCGGAGGAGTGGTGACGTTCGAACTGAAAGGCGGATTGAAACAGGGAAAAAAATTCCTCGACGCGATCCAGCTCTGCTCGCTCACAGCGAATCTCGGCGACACGCGCACCACTGTCACGCATCCCGCATCCACCACGCACGCGAAACTTTCGGAAGAAGAACGTCTAGCGGTGGGCATCACTCCGGGCCTCGTACGTGTTTCCGCAGGATTGGAACACATCACAGATATCGTCAATGATATCGAGCAAGCGCTGGAAAAATCAAAATGAGAATTTCATCCCGCTTTTTATTCTTCGTTTTCACAGCGATCGCCGCGCAATTCTCCTTCGCGCAGCAGAGCGGGCATTTCATCAAGAATTATCTCCCGAAAGATTTCGGCGGATTCAACCAGGTGTGGCAGGCCGCGCAGGATAAAAATGGCGTGATGTATTTCGCCGGCACCACCGATGTTTTTGTTTTCGACGGGCAATCCTGGGAACATGTCACGGTGAAGATCGGTGGAGCCAATCGCCAGATCCTTCTCGATTCCACCGACGGAACATTCTACATCGGCGCGGTCGGAGATTTCGGTTACCTGCAGCGCGATGCTTCCGGAAAACTGAAATATGTTTCGATCTCGGATTCACTGCCGTCTGACAAAAAACAATTCGCGGATGTGTGGAAGATCTACCGCATGCCCGACGGAATTTATTTCCAGGCTACCGAAAGGATCTTTGTGGTGAAGAATAAAAAAGTAGTGCGTACGATCGAATCGGGCGACAACAAAGGATTCGCGCTCGCCTTCACCGGCAACAATAAAATATTCGTTCGCCAGCGCAACGTGGGATTCATGGAAGTGAAACAGGATGGAAGCCTCGCTCCCACTCCGGGCGGAACCATTTTCGGAACGATCCGGATCCTCGGACTCATTCCGTGGGATAAGGATCGCGACCTGCTGGTCACCGGCGATAAGGGCGCTTACTTCATGCTGCACAAACCGGATTCCACAGGATCGGTTTATCAATTCGCAGTCGCTGATAGTTTTTTACTCAACTCCGGAATTCTCGGTTCGATGTGGGTGAACGATTCTGTATTCGCGATCAATGCACGCACCGGGATCGGATTCTACAACAGAAAATTCCAGTTGAAGGAAGTGCTCAATAAAGCATCAGGACTTTCTGATGAATCGATCTCGGCATTGTTCCTCGACCGCGAAAAGAATATCTGGGCGATGCATAACGATGGTATCAGCTGCATCAGTTACAACAGCCCTGTGCTTTTTTACACGGACAAGATCGGCTTCAGCGGGAATCTTGAATTGTGCAAACGCATGAACGGCACATTGTATCTCGCCTCCACGGAAGGATTCTTCATTCAGAATGAGAATACCGCTCATAATTCCAACACACTTTCGTTCCGCCGTGCCTTCCCGACAAAAACAGAAGTATGGGATGTGGAAGATGCGGGAGATGGTAGAGCGTTCCTTTGCGCGAGCGACGGATTGATCATGTACGACAATGGCAAAGTGAATTACGTTGATAATTATTACACGAACATGATCCGCTACACGAGCGATTCTTCTTTTGCGGCTACAGCTGAAAAAGGCGGTATCTCTGTGCTGAGCATGAAAGATCCATCGCATCCGGTCGTATTGCATTCCTATGAAGTTCCGGGTTACGAATTTCTCCGCCTGAGCATTCCGTACCCGGTGAAAGGGAAGCCGGGTGTTTACCAGACCTGGGCCACGAATCGTTTCAAGGATATCGAGCGCATTGAGTTCGGAACAGCAGACAGCAGTTTTATCATGATGGATTATGATTCGCTGCGCGGAATTCCTCCGCGTGAATTCTATCCGTCGGTGATCAACGACACCACTTATTTTTTCACCTGGCAGAAATGTTACCGTTACCTTCCCTCGAAGGATGATGGAAAAAAGTCGATCTGCTTTTCCGAAGCACCGGATGTTTTTTCCCGTCTTGCGAACGGCGATTATTCCGGAGCCGTTCTTCCCTTCGATCACAAATTCTTTCTCAATGATTCAAGGACCGACCGGAATGTATTTCTCGGCGAACGCAACGGGCATCTCGAAGGAAAACCATTCCTGCTCTGCGGCGTACTCGGAACGAATGATCTGCAATATGCGGTTTACGAACCGGAGAATGACGGATTGTGGATCATGTCGA
The DNA here is from genome assembly GCA_035496135.1 of Bacteroidia bacterium. Lineage (GTDB taxonomy): Bacteria > Bacteroidota > Bacteroidia > Palsa-965 > Palsa-965. The sequence goes on along the minus strand of DATJEX010000359.1, from coordinate 7,118 downwards.
ATGAACTGCTGCTTCATTATCTGAATTCCTCTCCGCCTGTGGATACCGCTGTGCCCATACACGCACTCATCCGGAAAGTTTTCATCGGGAAGGATTCGCTGCTCATGAGCGGAACAGATGATGCGCATTACAACAACGAGACCGGAATCCGTTACGCTTCCAATTCCATTCACTTCCTTGTCGCCGCGCCGTTTTTCCTTTTCAATGAGAAAGTGGAATATTCCTATCGCCTCGATGGTTACGACACGAGCTGGTCCGATCCTGCTTTCATCAGTGAAAAAGAATACAGCAATCTGCCGGAAGGAACGTACACGTTCCGCGTGCGCGCTTACAATACTTTCAATTCCGTTTCGTCCGAAGCGTCCTACACCTTCACGATCCTTCCACCCTGGTACCGCACGGGATGGGCCTACACCGGTTACGTTGCCGGATTCCTCGTCTTGTTCTTCGGTGGAATACGATTGAGCGCACGGCGTTTGCGGATCCAGAAAGAAAAACTGGAATTGCTCGTGAAAGAACGGACAGCGGAAGTGGTGGAACAGAAACACCAGATCGAAATTCAGAAAGCAAAACTCGAAGGCGCTTACACCGATATCCAGGACAGTATTCAATACGCGGAACGGATCCAGAATGCGATCCTGCCGATGCAGCAGGAGATCGCGCAGTATCTCCCGGAATCGTTCATTTATTTCCGCCCGAGAAATATCGTGAGTGGCGATTTCTACTGGTTCACGCATCGCGACGGAATTTCTTTTCTCGCTTGTGTGGACTGCACAGGCCATGGCGTTCCGGGTGCATTCATGTCGCTCATCGGAAATACCCTGCTCAACCAGATCATCATCGAACGGAAAACAAATGATCCTGGAAAGATCCTTGATCTGTTGCACGAAGGTGTGCGCCACTCACTCAAGCAGGATACGGGCGGGCAGACAAAAGACGGAATGGATATTTGTTTCGTGATGATCGATCATGCGAAAGGTGAATTGCAATACGCGGGCGCGAATCGTGCGCTGTGGTACGTGCGCAACGGAGCATTCAACGAGATCAAAGCGGATAAATGTTCGATCGCCGGTGATCAGTACGAAGAAGTGAGAAGATTCACATCACATAAATTGTCAATGGAGAAAGGCGATGTGTTCTACATGTCGACAGACGGATACGCCGATCAGTTCGGTGGAGACCGTGGAAAAAAATTCATGGTGAAACAATTCCAGAAACTTCTGCTGGGCATAGCACCGGATGAAATGAAAGCGCAGAAAAGTATCGTGGAAAAAGCCTTTATCCGCTGGCAGGGCGAATATGAACAGGTGGATGATGTACTTGTCATCGGATTTAAATATATTTCATGAAGAATATGAAACGCCTGCTCACGTTATTTTCAGTCCTGGTTTTTTCCGCGATGTCTGCGGGCAATGCCGACAGTCTTGTCGCGCTGCTCAATGGGAAACAGGATACTCAGCAGGTGAATCTGCTCGTGAGAATTTCGAAAGCTTACGATGACCAGGGCGATTCACTCGGGATCACGTACGCGCAACAGGCGATCTCGATGGCCGAAAAGATCGGTTACATCAAAGGTTCCGCTATGGGAAACGCGGCCAAAGGACTCGCCGAAGAATCAGCGCAGAATTTCACACTCTCCATCGCGTGCCAGCAGCGGGCGAATGAACTTTACGCACAGATCAACGATACACTCGGCCAGGCAAAAGCGCTGGGGAACATGGCGAACAATGAATATTACATTGGTGATTATTCCTCCGCCGCGGAACACGCGTTCGCCGCGCTCAAGTTGTATGAAGCCATTAATTACTACATGGGCATGTTCGCGTCACATCTCGCTATCGGCAATGTGATGCTCGACCAGAAACTTTACGGAGGAGCATTGGGACAATACAAGGAGGTGCTTGAACTGAGTAAACGTTTTCCGGAGAATCCAACCATGCGTGCACGTGCGCTCGCCAACATCGGCAACGTGTACAATTTGCGCGGGCTCAACGACAGCGCGATCTATTTTTATTCCACCGCCGACACCATTTTCGAAAAAGCAAAAGCGAATTATGAGATCTCGGTCTGCCTGAACAATCTCGGCACGATCATGCAGAACCAGAAAAAATATGAGCAGGCGCAGATCCTTTTCCGGAGAAGTCTTGCATTGCGCAGAATGATCGGTGACAGCGATGGTGTTTCTTCAGCGTTACAGAATCTTGCGAGCAGTTCCAATGAACTTGGAAAATATGATTCTGCTTATTACTACTATCACCGTTCACTCGACATCGCGAATGCTTCCGCTTCCCGTTCGCAGCAACTCAGCTGTTATCACGGCCTCTCCATCACGTTCGCGAATTTGAAGCAATTCGATTCGGCGTATTATTACCTCGATCGTTACACCACGCTCAATGATTCACTGACAGGCGAAGAAAGCCTGAACACGATGAATACGCTGCGAAGCCATTACGACGCCGAGAAACAACAGCATCAACTCGATGTGCTGGAATCACAACGCCAGGCGGAACAGGCGGAATCATCGCGTAACATCGTATTGCTATGTGTTGGTATTCTCCTGCTGCTCCTCGTGATCGGGATCATCGTTTACCGTTCACGCACGAAACAGAAACATTCGAGGGCGCTGGAAATGCATAATGCCGAGATCACGCTGCAGAAGAAACACATCACCGACAGTATCAATTACGCGAAGAAGATCCAGGATTCCATTCTTCCCCCGGAACATCTCGTGCAGAACATTCTTCCCGATTCGTTCATTCTCTACGAACCGAAAGATGTGGTGAGCGGTGATTTCTACTGGGTGGAGAAACGCGATAACATTTCTATTTTCTCTGCGGTCGACTGCACGGGCCACGGCGTTCCGGGTGCGCTCATGTCCGTTGTCGGTTTCAATCTGCTCACACAGGCGGTGAATGAGAAAGGAATCACCAAACCTTCAGACATTCTTCATCATCTCGATTTCGGCGTGAATAAATTATTGCGCCAGTCGGATAAAGGAAGCGTCGTTAAAGACGGAATGGATCTCGGTCTCGTCGCGCTCAATATGAAAACGAACGAGATGCAGTTCGCCGGTGCGTTCAATCCTGTTTACATTATCCAGGATGGCGAATTGAAAGAGATCAAAGCGGATAAATTCCCGATCGGCATCAACACTGATGGCGTGACGGATGAATACACCAATCACGTGGTGCAGATGAAAAAAGGAGATATGATCTACCTGCTTTCCGATGGATACGCCGATCAGTTCGGTGGTCCGCACGGAAAAAAATTCAAGTACAATCGCCTGCGTGAATTATTGAAACAGATCTGGCAACTCCCTTTGCACGAACAGAAAAAAGCATTGCGTGATGCTTTCCTCAACTGGAAAGCAGGTCATGAACAAGTAGATGATATTCTCGTCATAGGTGTACGTGTATAAATGAAATTCTTCCGACATATTTTTCTTCTCGCCGGAATTTTTTCCGCTGCTCTTTCTTTAGCTCAACCGAACAGGAAGATCGACAGCATGGAACATCTGCTGAAAGAAGCGAAGAATGATACCACGCTCGCGAATCTTTACAATCGTCTTGCGGATCAATACCGATTGAGTGATCCGAAGCAGGCGCTTGAATACGCGAAGCAGGGACTTTCCATTTCCAAAAAAGCAGGATTCGTGAAAGGGATGGCGGACGGATACAACCAGGTGGGACTGAATATGGAGAACACAAGCCGTTTCGAAACGGCCATCGCGTATTATGATTCTTCGATGACGAATTTCAGAAAGTGCGGCGATTCGGATTACGTGGCGAAGATGCATTTGAACATCGCGAACGTTTACCTGAAGATGGATGATTACAAGAATGCATCGGAGTACACGATGATCTCGCTCCGGATGCAGGAAGCGCGTCATTCCGATTTCGGTGTGGCGGTCTGCAATCTCACTCTCGGAAATATTTATTACTCAGAAGGCGATCCGCGTGCGGCGCTCGAATATTACGAGGTGGCTTACCGCATGAACCGGATCTCCGGGAAGAACAGTTCGCTTGAAGCCGCTTCACTCGGAAATATCGGCGGCATGTTCGTCGAGCTGGAGCAATACGATTCCGCGCTTTATTATTACCGTATTTCACTTCACTCCTACCTGGAGGCCGGCGATTCCGCTCATCTGGGTTCCACGTACGGCAATCTTGGTGAAGTGTGGTCGAACAAAAAAAATGCTGACTCTGCTTTATTTTATTATCGAAAGGCTTTGACCTACGATTATAAAATGAAGAATAAATATTCCGGTGGCATCGCGCTCGCTTCGATCGGAAATCTTTATCAGGACAAAGGGCAGACCGATTCGGCTCTTTATTATTACCGTGAAGCGCTGATGGTGATCGAAGATGTTTCTGCTCCGCTGGAAAAAGCGAATCTCTATTGGGAGATGAGCCAGACATACGAGTCGAACAAACAATTTGATTCGGCACTGATCTTCGAACGGAAATATGAAGAGCTGAACGATAGCATCCGCGATAGTGACAAGAGCAGTGCGATAAAAGAATTGAAACAGGCTTACCAGCTCGACAAGATCGATCAGCAATTGCAATTATCGGAAGCGGCGAAAAAAGTGGCGGAAGAACACGATCGCCGGACAACAACTTTATTCGTCACGCTTTCTGTAATTGGTATGCTCGTGTGCGGAATATTTTTCCTGATGTACCGCACCAAGAAGAAACACAACACCGAGCTGGAAAAAAAGAACGAAGAGATCAGTACGCAGAAGGAAGAGATCACATCGAGCATTCAGTATGCGAAACGCATCCAGGATGCGATCTTCCCTTCGAAGGAAGTGAAATACCGTTTATTTCCCGACGCGTTCGTGATGCTCAGGCCGCGCGATATCGTGAGCGGGGATTTCTACTGGTTCGCCGAGAAGAATGGAAAGAAATTAATTGCTGCTGTCGATTGCACGGGCCACGGCGTTCCCGGCGCGTTCATGAGCATGATCGGGAATGCGTTCCTGAATGAGATCGTGAATGAAAAAGGAGTGACGAATTCCGGGCAGATCCTCGATCAGCTGCGCGAGATGGTGATCACTTCACTGAAACAGAAAAGTGATGATGAAAGAAGAAGCAGCGGCTCGTCTGAATCTTCCACGACCGACGGAATGGATATCGCGTTGCTCGTGATCGATGAAAAAAATTCCACAGTGGAATTTTCCGGCGCGAATAATCCATTGTGGATCCTGCGGAAGAATACGATGGTGATGGAAGAAATAAAAGGAGACAAACAACCGATCGGATTTTATTCCGGTGAAGCGCGCCCTTTCCTCACGCATCGCATCAACGTGAACAAAGGAGACGCGTTGTATATTTTCACCGATGGTTACGCCGATCAGTTCGGCGGCGCACAGGGGAAAAAATTCCGTTACAAACCCCTGCAGGAATTATTCATCAACATCGGCGCCGAACCGATGCAGACGCAGGAAAATATCCTGAGCGATACGTTTGAGAAGTGGAAAGGAACTTTGGACCAGGTGGACGATGTTTTAGTTATTGGTGTAAGGATCTGAGATGATGCCTGCCCGAATAGAAGGGGGGCGGGTGCTGGTGATCGGGGTGAGGATATAAAGAGTTTTTACTTTTCACCCCCTTTAGACACGTAAGTATTGCGTGAAATTTGTGTTGTGAAGAACAAACGGGTTCTTTAATTTGCCCTTATAAAGCAAACCCCGATGGGAAAATCTTCCGTCATTCTCTTCTTTACTTTACTGGCGATCGATATGTCTTCGCAGGTTGCATCTTCTGCTCACGAGGGCCGACAGGGATTCACGGAAAACCGCGGGCAGCTCTATAATACGATCGGTAATCCTGTTCCTGAAATAAAATTCAAAGCCGATTTTTCCTCTTACAGCGTTTACTTTTCGAAGAACAGGTTCAGTTATGTCCTATCCGACGCGGCTGCATACGCGCGGGCGAAAAATGCGACGCCTATCCGCAAACTGAAAAACAAACATCCCGACAGCAAACCATTCGCCACCACGTACCGGATCGATATGGAATTCCTGGGCGCGGACACTTCCGCCGAAATGAACACGGGAGATGAATTGGGAGGTTATGATAATTTTTATTTCGCGCATTGCCCGAACGGAGTCACGAACGTTCCCACTTTTTCATCCATCACTTATAAGGAACTTTACCAAGGCGTGAATATGGAAGTGATGTACAGTGAGAATGGGGCAATGAAATACAATCTCATCATTGAACCGGGCGCCGATCCATCACAGATAAAAATGTTATACCGCGGAGCCGACGATGTGGAAGTGGAGAATGGCCATCTCATCATCCGTAATTCCGTTCACGATCTCACGGAATATATTCCGGCGATCTTTCAGCAAACTCCCAATGGCAAAGTGGATGTGAAAGGAAATTATGTCGTCACCAAAACAGCGGATGGATTTCTTGTTCAGATCGTTCCCGGTCATTTCGATCCCTCGCTCGAACTGGTGATAGATCCGACGACATGGGTGACGTATTACGGTGGGAATTCAGGTGATGAATCATCCGGGGTAACGGCTGATGCTGCCGGAGATGAATACACTTGTGGCATGACCGGTTCCACAACTTTTCCTGTGACCCCCGGCGCATTTCAAACCACCATGTCGACTCTTTACGATTGTGTGCTGATCAAATTCGGCCCAACGGGAACGCGTCAATGGGCGACTTTTTTCGGCGGAAATAATACGGATGTTCCATTGGACGTGATGTGTGATCACAATGGAGCGATCATCATGACGGGTAATACCACTTCTTCCGATTTCCCGATCACGGTTGGATGTTTTCAGAATGCCGATGCTGGTTTTGAAGATGCGTTCGTCGCGAAATTCAATCCTTCCGGCACTTTGAATTTTTCTACCTACTTCGGTGGAACTGATTTTGACAGCGGGAATTCCATCGCGATCGATTCACAGAATAATATTCTGATCACCGGTGTTGCCGGGAATGCATTCCCCGTATCTGCCGGCGCTTATCAAACAGCGAATGGGGGACTGGGAATAGGATATGTGCAAAGTACATTCGGATTTGGCCCGGGTGATGCATTCATCCTGAAATTATCTCCTACCGGTTCAAGATTATGGGCCACTTACGTAGGAGGAA
>DATJEX010000358.1:0-4658 GCA_035496135.1 Bacteroidia bacterium | reverse complement strand
TCACTACGGCCGAACAACTTGTTTATCCGTTGCGTTATCTCACCACCAAACAGGAATATGCGGCAATGGATACCGCGACGAATAAAAAAGAAGCGGTCGATAAATTCTGGCTGAATGCATGCGGCAGCCAGGAACGCGCGCGACTGGTGATCCGTGATTTCTACAATCGTGTTGGTGCGGCGAATAAATTATTCAGCACCGAACGCGAAGGATGGAAAACAGACCGCGGCATGATCTATTTGATCTTCGGTCCGCCTTCCAACGTTTATAAAACGGCGAATGAAGAAACGTGGATGTACGGCAGCGACATCGGCAGCGGCAACATTACATTTATCTTTGACCGTTCCGGCACAGATATTTTTTCACAGGAAGATTTCATGCTCGAACGGAATGAATCCATGAACGTCATCTGGATCCAGGCGGTAGATTCCTGGCGGCAGGGACATGTTTACAATATGCGATGAGCTACTATAGAGAAAAACAATCCGTCGATACAACGAATATGATCTTCGGGGCACGCGCCGTGATCGAAGCAATAGAAGCCGGAAAAGAAATTGACCGGTTATACCTGCAATCCGATCTCAACAATGAATTGATGATCGAAGTGAGACGTGCGGCAAAGAGTGCGGGTGTGGTCTGGCAATTTGTCCCCGAAGGAAAATTCAACCGCATCGCACCCGGCAAGAATCACCAGGGTGTGGTCGCATTCATCACTTCGGTGGAATTTCACAAACTGGATAACTTACTTCCACAGATCTTCGAAAGAGGAGAAATGCCGCTCATTCTCATTCTCGACCGTATCACCGATGTGCGCAATTTCGGTGCTATCGCGCGCTCGGCCGAATGCGCTGGTGTTCACGCCATCGTTATTCCGTCACGCGGAGCCGCCCAGGTGAATGGTGATGCAGTTAAAACCTCAGCTGGTGCATTGAACATCATCCCGGTCTGCCGCGAAGAAAATCTGAAGGATGTGATCGAGTTCCTGAAAAATTCCGGTTTGCGTATCGCCAGTTGTACAGAAAAAGCCGAAAGTGAATATTATTCCGCCGATCTAACCGGCCCGCTCGCCGTCATTATGGGAAGTGAAGAGGACGGAATTTCTTCCGAATATCTCAAGCGCTCCGATGTGCGCGTACAGATCCCCATGCACGGAAAAATTTCCTCGCTGAATGTTTCGGTGGCGACCGGAATAATTCTCTTTGAAGTTTTAAGACAACGGAAATAAACGCGATGAAGTTGACCCGTTTTCATATTGCATTACTCTTTTTCTTTTTTTCATTATTGGATTCCTGTCGTTTCGCCGCACCTCTTCTCCGCTTCCGCATCGACCGTTTTGTTAACGTGGATTCGGCCAATAACAACAGATCGATTTCCACGTATTTCAGTTACATCAATTTCACGAGAAGAATTTCGATCGGTGGCGGCGAGAAAACACGAACGTACAACGCCGATGGAAAACTCATTTACAAAATGGTTTCCAAAGCAACGCTCGGTGCCTTGAGGGACGGAAGGAATCGTCATTACGTGAAAGAGGTTTGGTACGACGATCACGGAAAAATGATCCGCCGTCACAGGAAGATCAGGCAAAATCACGGAAGATCGGCATCGACAGTTTTTGAAGATAGTTTGATCCGTCCGGCCACTCAACCGAAGTAACGATTGATTACTTTTAGGTGATGAAATTCTTCCTTCCATCCCTGCTTATCGTTTTTTTCCTCTCCTGTAATCGATCTACCGGACCCGATCCGGTTCTTGCCGATCGTATCGACAGCCTTCAAACGAAACTGGATGAATCGTATAAACCCGGTTTGGGAGAATTCATGAGCGGAATCCAGATCCATCACAACAAATTATGGTTCGCCGGAGAAAACCAGAACTGGGATCTCGCCGATTTTGAGATAAAAGAGATCATCGAATCGATCGACGACATAAAAAAATATTGTGCAGACAGAAAAGAGGTCGGAATGATCAGCATGATCAATTCTCCGCTCGACAGTGTGAATTTTTCCATTGAGAAAAAAGATTCCGCTTTGTTCCGCAGAAGTTTCATCAGCCTTACTAATACCTGCAACACCTGTCACCAGGACAACGGATTTGGTTTCAACAAAGTGAAAATTCCTGACCAGCCTCCGTTCAGCAACCAGGATTTCAAATGAAAAAAGTCCCGGAGAAATTTCATCTTCCATTACTGCTGCTCATCACAGCCATCACCCGCATTCCGTTCATCTTCGACGGATACGGTGTGGAAGAAGATTCGTGGGGACTTGTGGTGAACGCTTTCCAGATGAAAAAATGCGGGCACTATCTCGCCTCGCGCTTTCCCGGGCATCCGTTACAGGAGTATGCGTACGCGCTCATCTATAACCAGCCTGCGTGGATGTACAACGCGCTGAGTGTGCTCATGAGCCTGATCGCTGTCGGATTTTTCTATAAAGCCATTCGTAAAATGGAATTGCAGCACTCCTTTATTGCCGCGCTCGCTTTCTCTTTCGTTCCCTGCTTTTTCATTTCAGGAACGTACACCATCGACTTCGCGTGGACGATGGCGTTCGTGATGGCGTCATTTTATTTTCTGCTTTCGGGAAAAAACTTTTTATGCGGGATCATGATCGGCCTCGCGATCGGTTGCCGCATCACTTCCGGAATTTTCATTGTGCCGTGGGCGATCCTATTGTTCAGCAAGATGGATACAGTGAACTGGGTGAAAAAGATCATGATCATTTCCATTCCGGCGGTCATCATTGGAATTCTCTTGTACATTCCCGCTTATCGTGTTTATGGAATGTCTTTCTTCGATTACAGCGACCAGTTTCCTTATCCTCCGTTGGCGAAAGTGACGTACAAGGCTTCGATCGGAGTTTTCGGGCTGATCGGCGTGGCAGCGTGCGGAATTTTCTGCGTTCCAGCGATCCGGAATTTTTTCAGAAAAGAAATGAACGCGGTAACACTTTTCTCTTCGGAAAAACTGATCGCGGCATGCCTTACCATATTCATTCTCCTGTTCATTTCCTATCTGCGTCTTCCGCAGAAATCGGGATACCTTGTTCCTTCCATTCCTTTCACGATCATCATTTTTGATGTACTGCTCAGCAAAAAACACTTCAGGATTTTCTCCATCCTGTTCATCCTTTCTCCATTCCTGCTCAGCGTGAATCTCACCGACCAGTTGCGCGGCGCGGAACATTCAAAACTCTCGATGACGTTTCATGTCTCGGGCCAGGAAATTTTCATTGACCCATTCAGCGGACCGGTCTTCTCGGAACGTTCCAAGCGGATCAATAAAATGAATTACGTGAAAGAAGTACTCGCTGCCGAACACGACATGGATTACCCGCACCTGATCATCTCAGGCTGGTGGTACAATGAAATTCAGACGGACTTTCTTCAAAAGGGCCGTGGCGAACGGAAAGAATTCACGTTCTACTCCACGTGCAACGAAATGGATTCGGCACGCCGGAATAATTCAGAAATTTTCTACCTTCCCGAACAGAATCTCTACAACGACCAGATGTTCGGCCAGCTTTGTACCGATTCGCTTGCCAAACCATTTCCAGAAAAATGACCAGCACTCCGATCACACCGTTAGTTGACGAAAAAGACAAGAAAGAACCGGAAGAAAAACCTCTCCGCGGACTTGTCATGGGCGCGAACATCGTAAGCATCCTGCTTATCGTTGGGATCTTCGTCACGATCTTCATGATGGCGGGATGGCGGAAGAAAAGCCGCGCCGACGAAGCCGATCGCTCCATGCAGCAGATCACCGACGCACTTCGCCGTGATTCGGCCGACAAAGCGAATGCTTACAGTATGATGGTCGATTCCATTAATACCGTCGTCAATTCCACGACAGATGCCTCCACTGCAGAATTGCAGAACGAATTGAAATATTCCAATCTTGACGAAGAACTCGGCACAACAGGAAAAGATCAGCGTATCCGCGAACAGATCGACGTGCTGAAAGAGAAAGCGAACAAGCGGATCGCCGATATGGAGCAACTGAAAACGGATCTCGATGAAACGGTGAGCAAGAATGGAAGTTATTATCGCATTTCATCCACACAGGATTTCTTTATCTCGGGTGGACGCGCCGACAAACTTCTGAATGATCTACGTTCGTTCCGCAATCAAACCGTCACCGATTTCTCGAACGCAGGAGTCGATGATATGAGTTCGACCAAAGAAAATCTTCCGCTCGACGACTGGTCAGGTTCAAGCGCGCAGAGCTGGGATATTTACCAGTTCCAGGGCGATCCGGACAACGCGAAGGCTTACATCAATCAGCTCGAAGCGCAGGTGCGCGTTTTCGAAGGATCTGTCCTCGACCAGATCTCCTACAATATTTACTGATCGGGATCTTTTCTCGTCCCCTTTTTTCTTCCGGCTATACTGCCATAATCGTGTTTCGGCGAAAATCTCTTTGCGGATGGTCGTCAACGGTTAAATTCGCTCTTCCAATTCCAAAACCAAATGAAAAAGAAACTCCCGATCATCCTTTTCGCATGCGCGGCATTCTCCCTTTCCGCACAGAAAGCACAGCACGATAAAGGCGGAATGCAGGTGTATAAGAATCCGTTCTTCGCCAACATCAAAACACAACTGAATACGTTCAACACAGCACCGGCTGCTGATGACAAACGGTTCATGATGGATTATACCGG
>DATJEX010000357.1:0-19359 GCA_035496135.1 Bacteroidia bacterium | reverse complement strand
TGTGTCAGCCTTTCCTTCCGTTCACCGCAGAGAAATTGAGAAACATGCTGAACATCTCCGGCATGAACTGGGCGAGTGCGAAGAATACAAATCTGCTTACCGCAGAACATCAGCTGAATCAACCGGTGATGCTTTTTGCCAAAGTGGATAAGGATCTTTTGAAAAAGCAACTCGACAAACTCGAAGTGATAAAAAAAGAACACGAAGAAGGAGCAAAGAAGATGGAAGAAGGAAACGCGAATGAAGCGAAACCGATCGAACCGGCGAAAGCTGTAACCACATTCGAAGAGTTTTCAAAGCAGGACATCCGCATCGGAACGATCATCGCAGCCGAGAAAATGCCGAAGAGTGACAAGCTGCTGAAATTGACTGTCGACACCGGCATCGATCAGCGCACGGTGTTGAGCGGAATTGCTAAATATTACCAGCCGGAAAATATCATCGGGCAGCAAGTGACCATCCTTGTGAATCTTGCTCCGCGCAAAATGATGGGCATCGAATCGAACGGGATGATCCTGATGGCGGAGAATGAAAAAGGAGAGTTGAGTTTTGTCGCACCGACTGAGAAGAATATCAATAATGGCGGGACAGTGAAATAACTGTTCGCGGTCCTCATATTTGTTTCATTCCTGTTTTGTCCCCTCATCATGCAAGGAGAATTTCTCTGGGCTATTGTGCTTGTTCTGGCGATGACCATATCCAGTGTGGTGTTATTTATCCGGAACAAGATCAGCGCAGGCCGGGAAGTAAGGAAGATCACTGCACTCAGCCAACGCATCGCGAAAGGGGAATCGGTCAGGAATGATCTTCCGGAATTCCGTTTTGTTATCAAGACAGCTCATACCGATCTCGACCATTTTGAACTGGAACAGTATCGGGAAATTCTTATTCCGGATGTGAGAATAGAAACTCCGGGCCGCACGTTTATCATCATCAGTTCTCTTATGCCTGATCCTGCGCGGCTGGTGCTCATCCTGTCGACAACGGTAAGTGAGAATTTTTATACCGGCATCACTCCGGGAGAACCATACCGGCAACAGAAATATGTATTCGTTGAGATGCGTCATGATAAGATGACCGGGCATTACATCTTCCGGAGCCCCCGTCCTGGATCGACAGAAGAAAGATCGTTGATGAGAGATGCCGCTTTTGTCATTGAAGAATACCTGTTCAATGAAATGGAGCTGCACGAGTGAACTTCGCAACTTCACCAGCGTAAATAGCGTTTTTATGGTTGACTTGGGTAAGTATATTGTTCTACATTTGCCGCTCATTTCATACCCATGAAAAAGATCTTTTTACCGTTTCTTTTCTCCGCACTCCTCTCTCCCTCCTCCCTGCTCAATGCACAGGTTGTATGCGATCTCGCTTACGAGCGCACGCTGCAAACATTCGATGTGTTCATTCACAATCCATCAGGCGCAACCATGTACCGCGCGAAGATGTACATTGATGCGGATGGAAGCCCGCGCGCGTACGGACCAAACAACAGCGGACTTGATTGGACGGCGAATGCGGGCTACACCGGAAACTGGTGGGGTGTAGTGGCAGATGCAACCGGAACAAATCCCATTCTGCAAACCGCGAGTGATCCTTATCCGGGAATGTATGTGTCGACCACTTCACTTGTTGATGCGAATTATGCGATCTCCAATCCATTGCGTTATGTCAATTCAGAAACAGTTCCGTTCATCGCCGTTCCGCAGAATGTTCTTGCTTCCGGAAATATTCACGTGGGTGATGTGGCGTATGTGTATAACACGACGACAGGCCAGCATTGTTTTGCTATTTACGCCGATGCGGGAAATAACACGAGCATTGGTGAAGCTTCGATCATGACGGCGAGTTTGGTCGGTGTGGATCCGGATGTGCGTACGGGCGGAACTTCGTTGGGAATAATCGACTACGTTATTTTTCCGCAATCCGGATTCGGACAGGGATATATTCCCACGATCCCGCAGATTGACAGCATCGGAAATATTTATCTCGCGAGTGTTGGCGGTCCGTGTATCGTTTCCTGTATTGGCCCGGTGTTCGATGATGCACCGCCGGTGACAGCAGTGGTGAATACGGCGGCATGGGACACTGCAGATTTCACTTGCGTGTTCAGTGATGTGGATACGGGTTGCGGAGGAGGAATTGACAAAAGTTTTTACCAGGTGAGTGATCTGAATTCAACAGGAGACTGGCGCGCGAATAGCACGCACGGATTCTTCAATGAGAATTTCAACGGCTCTTCCATCAATTCGGATTGGACGTTGTCGACCGGCACCTGGAACATCACGTCGAATTATCTCCAGCAAACGGATGAGAATTTATCCAACACGAATATTTACGCACCACTCACGCAGAATCTGTCGGATGTGTATCTCTACGAATGGACCGGAACGATGGGCGGGATTGGAACGAATCGTCGCGCAGGATTTCATTTCTTCTGCGATGCGCCCGATTCTACCAATAGAGGAAATTCCTATTTCGTGTGGTTCCGTCTCGACGATGATAAGATCCAGGTGTACAAAGTGATCAACAATTCCTGGGGAAGCGGACCGGTGAATGACACCGCGTACAATTTCACGGCGAATGTTTCTTATGATTTCAAAGTAACCTACGATCGTATCAACGGGAACATTCGTGTATATGTGAATGATGTTCTGTCGGCACAATGGACCGATGTTTCACCGATCAGTAACGGAGGGTATGTTTCGTTCCGTAGTGCGAATTGTTTTTACCACGTGGATAATTTCAAAGTGTTCCGTTCGCGCGCGGCGAATGCGCTCGTGGGTGTGGGAGCTGGCAACGCGCACGATCTGCGATTTGAAAATCCGAATCCCACTACACCGGCTGGAAAAATTTCTTCCATTGTCAGCGATCAGCAGCACAATCTGAGTTCTGTCAATTCGCAATTCATCAATGTGGATTTTTCTTCTCCATCAACTGTTGTTGTGAACGACGGAACGGCGAATGACATTGACACCACGAACAACGGAACGCAGCTGCAGTCGAACTGGGCGGCTTCTTCCGACGTGAATTCGGGAATTTCAAATTATTATTTTGCCATTGGAACTACAGCTGGAGCTGCTGACGTCATTCCGTGGACGAGCACAACAAACACAAGCAACACAAGCAACAACCTGACATTGGTGAATCTCCAGCATTATTATGTAAGTGTTCAATCGGTGGATGGAGCGGGAAAAAGATCTTCCGTTGCGATCAGTGATGGACAAATGTATTTCGACCTCACAACTGGAATTTCTGTTGCGAATGAAAATACTTCGTTGAGCATTTACCCGAATCCTTCCAATGGAATCTACACCATCGGAAATTCAACCCGTGAGAATACAACGATCGAGATTTTCAATTCCACCGGACAAGTTGTAACGAGTGCGGTGCAGGAAGTGAATGATGGGTTGCAATTCGATATTTCCAATGAACCGGCGGGAATTTATTTTGTGCGGATCACGAGCGGGAATAATGTGACAGTGGAGAGAGTGGTCAAAGAATAGAGGGCGGCAATTGACCAGTTATTATAGAATGAGAACCGGCTATTGATTTTCGATAGTGTCTCTTCCTTTTTGATCTTACTTTTCATTCATCGGATCACAAAATATCCGGATTAACTGATGAAAAGATTCACTAAGTCATTTGCTTTAATTTGTTTCTCCAAGGCGAGCCTTCGTTTGAAACTTCTCATCTCTCTAATAACCGTAACATCCGGAATACTGGAAGGGCAATCGATGGGATACTTGTGGGGCGTGGGAACCTCTAACCAGGTTTCGGCGTCCGGGGGCTCGGTTTGCACAGACTCTTTAGGAAATATTTATGAATGTGGAATTTTCCGCGGCACAATGGTTATAGGAAGTTCAACACTCATTAATGCAGATGGAAGCGGAAATACTTATGACATATTTTTTGTCAAATATGACCCTTACGGAAATGTGCTTTGGGCTCAAAGATTTGGCGGAACCGGCGATGATGCAGCTGGGCTTTCTGTTGATAGTACCGGCGGTATATTTTATTTGCAGGGAAGTTTCAGAAGTAATTCATTAACGCTGGGAAATTTTACGCTGAATAATAGCGGAGGAGCAGATGTGTTTTATGCAAAGTGCGATCTGGCGGGAAATTTTGCATGGGCGTATTCGGCGACGGGAACTGGAAATGATTACCCTGCGGATCACTGTAATGATCAATTCGGAAATCTTTATCTCACCGGAAGCTTTGAAAGCCCAACACTGAATTTTGGCGGAAATATTCTGAGTAATACCGGATATGAGCGAATTTACATCGTGAAAATAGATCCTTCAGGCAATGTCGTTTGGGTAAGAAGTTCACAGGGGACAAACGGCTCTCAACTTTCAAAGGGAATTGATTGTAATAATTCAGGCGAACTCTTCATCATAGGAGAATTCAATTCTACAACGCTCACATTCGGCAGTCATTCGATAGCCAATAGTGGACCGCAAAATGGTTTTGTGGCAAAATATGATGTTTCTGGGAATGCAATTTGGGCGAGATCGATCGGTGGAACGTCTGCTCAACTTTATGCTTCTTCTATCACGTGCGGTGATTCCAGGGAGATCTATATCACCGGCGATCTGATGGACCATGTTACGGCGTTCGGCAATATTCTACTCACCAATTCAGATAACAATGGATACAATTCAGATGGATACCTGGCGAGAATTGATTCTTCCGGGAATTATGTGTGGGCAAAATCATTTGGTTACGCGGGTTGCGACGATGGTGGAATGTCTGTGAGTTTTGATCATTACTCAGGGAATCTTTACTCAACTGGTTACTGCAACGGCCCATGGATCACCTTCGATTCAGTTATGATCGTTAAACCTTTTTGCATAGAAGGAACCTTTCTCGTCGAGCACGATGCAAATGGAGTGGCAATTTGTGGATCCATTCTCCCGGTGGAAGGTTCTGTTGTTACAGATAAGAACGGGAATGTTTTCGAAGCAGGATATTTCATGTATGATCCGCTTTACATTGGTTCTGATGTTCTGCATTGGAATGGAGGATATGCTTATTTCCTCGCGAAATTTGAAGGCGTAACAGGAATTGCGCCTGCTACCCAGAGAGCTGTCACTGTTGCAGCTCAACCGAATCCCTCGAATGGGAAATTCACGATCAAAAATCCTGCTTCAGAAAAAATCAAGGTAGAAATATTCAACTCATCTGGATTACAGGTGATGAGTGATGAACAAAGAGTGACAGGCGATCTGCAGTTCGATATTTCAGACCAGCCAGCAGGAATTTATTTTGTGAGAATAACAAACACAAGTTTGGTCCAGATCGCTAAAGTGGTGAAAGAGTGAAGATGGCAATTTGATTTCCACCACTCAATTTTTCTCTAATTTTGATCATGACTTTTCGCTCAGTCAGTCTTGGTTCGAGAGTTACTTTGCTTCTCACACTATTTTTCATCATCTCATTTCAACAGATCTCCGCAAAGAACGCCCCCTGCGATTCCGTCACGATCGTCAAACTAAGCGGAATGCCCGGAACCTATTCTCCCGACAGTTCGCTTTACTTCATCAACAGGCAGGATAAAAAAGGAGTGTACCAGATCTACATTGGAAAACGAGGCGATTCTACCACGCAATGCATTTCACTCGATGGCCCTGCAGGAAAAAAACGCAGCTGGAAGAAGCGGAACAAAATGCAGGTACAGTGGCATCCATCCGGAAAGTTTCTCATCTGTGCCGTCGAATGGGATGATTACCCCGAACTGCATTACACCCCTTATAAAACACGACTTGGAATTCTGCAATGCGGAGTGTGGATGGATATTTACGCCGTGACACCTGATGGAAAGAACTGGTATCAGCTGGTGAAAACAGAAAGAGGATTCACTGGTCCGGCATTCACGAAAGACGGAAGTAAATGTGCGTGGGCCGAAGGGCAGGATACCGCCGCGTCTCTGAAGAAAGATAAATTCGGAATATGGCGTTTGAAGATCGGCGAGTTCAGTGTCAATGGAGAAACACCTTCCATCAGCAACATCAAAGACATCACGCCGGCGAACACGAATTGGGTAGAGCCCGGAAATTTTTCTCCGGATGGAGGTTCACTTTTGCTCACAGCCGACCAGGGAATGAACGATGCGCGCGGACAGGATCAGTTCATCCTGAACGTGAATACAGGTGAAATGAAAGATCTCAACAACACACCGAATGTGTGGGATGAACATGGTATGTTCTCGGCCGATGGTTCGAAGATCGTGTGGATGAGTTCGTATCCGTACCGCAGCGATCCGAATTCCAATCACATCATCGGGATCAAAACAGAATTCATGATCATGAATGCGGATGGAACGGATCAGCAACAACTCACGCACTTCTGTGAGAAAGGATACCCGGAATACGGAAGCGGAATTGCAGCAGTTGGATCCTGGTTGCCCGACGGAAGATCGATCTTCTGCACCACGTTACTCTTTCCTTATTACGGATGCTTCTTGATCCGGTTCAACGGACCTTGCGGTGGAGTGAATTGATAAGCGGACAAGCAATGCAAATTGCTCTTCTGAAATTTATTTCGTGAAAATCAAGAGCGAAAGAGAATGCACTGAGAAAAATCTTCGGGGAGAATGAAGAAAACAGCTCTTTTTCAGCATCCTTAGCGAATATTAGTTGTTAATAATGTGTTGATAGCCATTATTAGGTGTATCTTTACTCCTGATTCACGGAAATTGTATCATCCAGCTTCACCGGAATTCTACTTGTGAAGTTTTTTTACCCTTTCCTTATCGTAAGATCAAAGAATCCGCTACAGGCAATGACCGTGTCATTATTGTTTGTTTAAGAAGTAATTGGCACATCAAATAATCAAACAAAAAACAAATCAAATGAAAACCGGAAAAGTAAAATTCTTCAATCAGACCAAAGGTTTTGGTTTCATCACAGTTGAAGAAACAGGAGAAGAAGTATTCGTACACGTATCAGGACTCAAAGAAGAGATCCGTGATAACGATAACGTGGTCTTCAACCTGACAGAAGGCAAAAAAGGCCTTAATGCCGTTGACGTTAAACTTGCGTAGTTCAGTACTATAAAGTCTAATCAATGTGAATCCCCGCAGCAGTAATGTTGCGGGGATTTTTGTTTTTATTCAGCGGAAGAAACCGCGTTGGAGTAATTTAACGGAGTAGGTTATCTTTGCAGACAATTGGTCCCGTAGTTCAATGGATAGAATAGAAGTTTCCTAAACTTTTGATACAGGTTCGATTCCCGTCGGGACTACATTTTAAACAGCGGTTGAATTTCAACCGCTGTTTTATTTTTCACTTCCTGATTCCAACGCGCAGTCGTCACGTGGATTTTTCGTGAATCTTTATTTCAATCACCAACGAACAACGATCATATCCCCAGAATTTCATCAGCCTCATCTTTCTTTTTTCTTTTCCGCAGAAACAAAAGGAGAAGTGTACATATCGCAATAGACATGGGGCCGGTTATGAAAATGAAATATTCCGTCATAGGCTATTTTTCAAAAAAGAATTTATTCCCGCCGAATGCCGGCCTTAGTTCATCGATCCATGTCGCGTTGGGATCATACTCGGCAAAAAACGGACGCACTACCCAATCCGGATCTCTTCCCTGGAGAAAGCGTAGTGTCATCACTTTTTTCATTCCTGTTTCCGTTGGAATTTCGGAGACACCGAGCATCTGGATTTTTCCCGGCGTGCACGACATGCTTGGCCCGCGTACCGTGCGACAGATGCCGCTTACCTGCTGGTAAGCCTTTCTGAAAATTTCCCACGCTTCAACCAGCGGTACTTCAAAATATTTTTTCGCACCTGTATCACGCGGCATGAACATGTAATAAGGGATGCAGCCCATTGCAACCTGTTTCGTCCACATCTCAGCCCACACTTCCGGCGAATCATTGATATGACGGAGTACCGGCGATTGTGTGCGGATCTGTACACCTGTTTCACGAATCCTGCGGATAGCTGATTCAACAACAGAAGTCGAGAGCTCGACCGGATGACTGAAATGTGCCATCAATGCAAGGTGAATTCCTTTTTTTCCGATTTCTTCAAAGAGAGCGATCAGGTCATCGGCATCTTTGCCGGAGGTAAAACGATAAGGCCAATAGCTCAATGCTTTTGTTCCTATCCGGATCGTTTTGAGATTTGGAAGACCAGCATTCAGAAGCGGTTCAATGTAGGTGCGAAGTGCGCCCGTCCGCATGATAAGGGGATCTCCACCGGTGAACAAAACATCACTGACTTCTTCGTGCCTGCGCAGGTATTCAACAAGTTGCTCCGTTTCTTTCGCCGCGAATTTCATGCCTTCCATTCCCACGAATTGAGGCCAGCGGAAACAGAAAGTACAATAGGAATGACATGTTTGTCCCTGTGAAGGAAAGAACAAAACAGTTTCGCGGTATTTGTGCTGAAGTCCGTTCAACGAGTTTCCTTCCACTTCAGGAATGTTGAACTCCATCTGCCCTGCCGGATGGGGATTCAGCAGTTCCCGGATGCTGTCTGCAACATCTTTTATGTGCTCCCTGTCCTGATTGTGCCTCAATGCCTTTTCCATCAGTGAGAATTGAAGCGGATGAAGCATTTCTTCCTGCGGGAAAGTGAGCCGGAAAATCGGATCGTCGGGTGCTTTATCCCAATCGATCAATTCATCGGTCACATAAGTATTCACTTTGAAAGGAAGAACATTGCCGACAACTTCCATTGACAATAATTCGTGATGGCTGAATTTTTCCAATTGCGGGATTCTCCTCAATTGGGAAATGGAATATGATTTGAATACGGCAGGGCTCTCTTTGATCTTCAACATAAGATTTGCATTAATGAATGAGCATACTGAGAGAAGAGCAGATCACTTTCTTCTGTGGCATGACAAAAACCATTTTTTACGTGAGCTGATCACGCAACATCCATTTTGTTTTTACAGGGCAGAAAAAGTTCACTTCCGCAATGGAACGCACATCAAATCTTAGTTCCGAAGTATTGCGCATTGACAAAACCAGGCTGCAACTGTTCCTGCCGGGACATGAACGGAAACCCGGCAGGATCGAACAGTTGTTGGAATACGTACTGATGCATTGCATTCACACCCGTGTTGCAATTCACCTGGATCAACAATCTCCCAATCGTTGTGATTCAAATGTAAAACAGGAGAACAATCGACAATGGTGACTTTTGTCAATTGAATGAAAATTATGCGGTATATAAGGAGAATCGTGAGGTGCTCAACTATATTATTTCCTGATTTCCGGTTTGTGTTTCCGGAGGTAATTCACGCTTTTTCGTTTTCATCAGGCCATACATCATCACAAACGATGTTAGAATGATCACCTGTATCACCAGTGATTTATTTGCCAGCCCAAGTGATTGATTCAACGGAATAGAAAGAAAAAGCAGAATGGTGATGAGTCCTCGCGGGGCAATGAACAACAGCGGTTGCAGCGGCAGGCTGAATAATTTCAGAACCAGCGCTCTTATTACAAAAATTCCAGCCGTAACAGCTACAGCCCAGATGATCGTATCCGGATTGATCAACTCCTTTGTTTCGATCAGGTAACCGAAGAGCAGAAAGAACAATGACCTGATCAGAAAAGTCATTTCGACTGTCAATTCCCTGAACTTATGTACTTCCCTGTTCAGAATTTCAGGATGTACTTTCTGAATGAATTTATTTTCCCTGAAATTCTTGAGATTCCCGAGCGCGAGTCCGAAAAGCAGAATGAAGATCAATGATGGTAAATGGTATATTTTCAGAATAGTGTAAATCAGGATCAGGAGGAGAATGATTGGCGCGTATTTGACATGATGCCTGCTTTTACTCAGCAGAAAGGCAAGCGCGATGGTAGACACAATGGAGATAAGCAGGAGAACAAGAAGTTCAAAGAGGAAATTGCCGACCACTTTTCCATCCACATGATCATTGAGCGCGACGAAGTTGAAAAAGATGACTCCGAAAATATCGGACAGGCTGCTTTCGTATGTAATGAATTCCCTGTCTGCCCGTTCCAGGTGTTTTGCACTCGGAATAGCAATTGCACTGCTGATGACAGCGAAAGGAACGGCATTCGCAAGTCCGGTGAGCAGATCTACGCCGCCGAAATATTGAAACGCCATTGCCATTCCAAAACTGATACCAAGCATTGGAAGCAAAGCACCAAAAGCAGATTTTACTATTACCGGAATTTTCGACCTGTTCAATTCCAGTTCCAGTGAGCCTTCAAGCACGATCAAAATCAATCCAACAGTTCCCAAAACCGGCAGTACCGGATTCAGATCAGGCACCGACAAACCAGAATGAATTGTTCCCTGTCTCACTCCCCAGCCCAGCAACAACAATAAAACAACGGAAGGTATTCTTGTTTTTGAAGCCGTAACATCAAACACATAGGCAAAAAGCAACAATACGCAGAGTGTAATAATGATGGCCGCTGTCATTCCGTTCCCTTTTTATTGAACACAGATTCTACTTCCCGAGTCTCTTCACCACTTTTCCCATTGTCATTCCCTGCACGATCACAGAGAATAAAACAATGGTGTACGTAAGGAGCACAATGATATTCTTGAATTCACCAGCAGGAATTGACAATGCAAGTGCGATGGATATTCCTCCGCGTAATCCTCCCCAGGACATGATCTCGAGTGTATTTTTCTCCAGTCCCTTTCTGAAACGGAATAATACGGATGGTATCCACAGCGACAGGTAACGGATCACGATCAGGCTGCCTGCCATGATGAGACCAACAATGGTATATTGAAAATGAAAAGAGATCGTCACCAGTTCAAGGCCAATGAGCATGAACAGCACGGAATTCAGGATCTCATCGACGATCTCCCAGAATTTCTCCAGGTAATCGCGCGTAACATCAGACATGGCTTCTCCAATGCTTTTGTAACCCGTAAATATTCCGGCGACAACCATAGCCAACGGGCCGGAAACATGCAGGTAATGACAAAGGCTGTATCCGCCCATCACCATGGCGAGTGAGATCAGAATCTCTGTCTGAAAATGATCGATCGATCTCATGAACCGGTAACCTGCGTAGCCGATCACAAGTCCTGCGGCAATTCCTCCCAAAGCTTCCTGTACAAAAAGTGTTATCACCGAACCAACGGAAGCATGCTCCGTTCCCTGCAAAATGATCTGGAGAATCGTTACAACAACAACAACACCAACTCCATCGTTGAATAAGGCTTCTCCATTTATTTTTGTCTGCACCGATTCTGGAATCCCGGCCTTTTTCAGAATTCCTATCACAGAAACAGGATCGGTTGGCGAGATCAATGCGCCGAAGAGCAGACAATACACGAATGGAACTGTTCCGCCGAATGCTGAAATGAGCAGGTAAGCCAATTCTCCAACGAGGAAAGTAGAGATCAAAACACCAATAGTGGAAAAGCAGAGAATACTCTTCGCGGATTTTTTCAATTGCTGATAACTGACATGCAACGATCCTGCAAAAAGGAGGAAACTCAAAAGGATGCCGAGGACAAATTCAGAGAAGTCTATGGATAAAAGCTGAGTTCTTATGTAGGAGGTAAACTCAGTAGAGAATCTTCCGGCAACTACAATTCCAATCGATATCATTGCTCCCATCAGCATCAGGGCAATGCCTGAAGGTAAACGAAGCCATTTGATATTGATGTAAGAGAAAAGTGCAGCAAGCGAAATAAGTATGGAGAATAAAACAAATACGCTCATAGGGAATTGAACTAAAGAATGTTCTTCAATACTTACAAAGGTAAGCTAAGCAGAAAATACTCAGGAAGCGCTTCTTTACTCGTGATCGATCGTGGTATCAATGAGCATTTTTCTATACCGGGTAAGAACCCCGGATTTTGAAACAAATCCGGTGTAACGTTCATTATCTATTACCGGGAGATTCCAGGTGTTGGTAGAATCAAATTTCTGCATAACAGAAAACATCGCTTCATCGGGTGAAATAACAGCTGGCGGCTGATGCATCAATTGGCGTACCGTAACTGTATCGTACAATTCGGTTTTAAACATATTCTCCCGGATATCATCCAGCAAAACTATTCCAAGCAATTGTTGCTCCTTATCGATCACAGGAAAAATATTTCTCTGCGAATGCGCAATGATGTCGACAAGTTCTGCAAGCTTCATCTCCGGGCGGATCGGTTGAAAATTCGTTTCCAGGATATCCTGCACACTGAGCGAACTCAATGCATTTTTGTCCCTGTCATGCGTAAATATTTCTCCCTTTTTCGCCATGCGTTTGGTATCCATAGAAAATGGTTCAAAGTATTTCACAACAGAATAACTGAATGCAGAAACGATCATCAACGGGATCATCAATTCATATCCGCCGGTTATTTCGGCGATCAGAAAGATTCCCGTCAATGGTGCATGAAAAATTCCGGCAAGAATGCCTGACATGGCCACAATGGTAAAGTTGGCGACCGGCAAATCGGCGATACCGAACATATTGAATGCCTTCGCAAAGAAAAATCCGAGGTAAGCTCCCACAAACAGGGATGGAGCGAAATTTCCGCCATTCCCCCCACTGCCGAGTGTCACCGCTGTGGCAACAACCTTTACCAGCATGATCGCGCCAATAAAACAAAGTACAATCCACGGACTATCCGACCAGTTCTCAAAAAGGCTGTTCTTCATTAATAATTCAGGATGAAGATCCGCCAGCGTTTTAATACTTGCGTAACCCTCTCCGTAAAGAGATGGAAACATCCATATCAGCAATGCAAGAACAGCGCCTCCAAGTGCAATACGTTTCCAGGTTGAACTGATCTTATGGCTGAAATATCCTTCAAGTTTTGGAAATGTGCGAGAATAGTAAACCGATACAAAACCCGCCAGTACGCCAAGTACGATATACCACGGGATATAATGATAATTGAAAGGCTGGCGCAGGTTGAAAGAGAGAAGAATGTTTTCATCGAGAATGATCTTCGACACCAGTGTTCCCGTCGCCGCTGCGATCATGATCGGAATGAAAGCCGAAACGGTTGCATCCGCAATTAAAACTTCAAGAGAGAAAAGCAATCCTGCAATAGGAGCATTGAACGCAGCGCCGATTCCGGCTGCAGCACCACAAGCGAGTAAAAGTGTCCGGTCTTTATAAGTAAGGTGATACGTGTCTCCGTAATTTGAACCGATAGCCGAACCTGTTGTTACGATCGGAGACTCAAGGCCGGCAGATCCGCCGAAACCTACCGTGAGCGCGCTTGTCACCACATGAGAATACATCTGGTGTTTGGGAAGACGTGAATTCTTTTTGGCGATCGCGTTCAGGATAAACGCTGCTCCTCTGCCAAGATCGCCGCCCAGGAAACGTTTCGTAAAAACAACTGCCAGCAAAATGCCTATTGTAGGAAACAGCAGATAGAAAATGTACTGATAGCGGATGTGGTAATCGGAAGTGATCGCAAGCTTAATATAATGAACGAGCAATTTGAGAAGTACGGCTGCCAGTCCGGCGGTAAGGCCGACAAGTATACTTGAAATGATAAGGAATTGTTTTTTCTTGACTCGCTTATGAAGCCACTCAATTCCAATCTCATGCAGTTTAATGTTTCTGGCCACGCAAAAAAGTTCAAATACTAATCACGCGTATGAGCGGATACCTTCTCCTTCAGTGATCCGGACCTGGTTCGTAGCAGCAGAAACGCAATTCCAACACTCAGCGAAATCATGGTGAAGCTAAGGCTTATCGCTGACAAAAAGAGTTTCAGAATTTCCATTGGGCATGCTTAAAGGGAACAAAGCTACTCATGCCTCCAACCTGCAAACGGTGACTTTTGTCAATTATTCATGACCTGCCACGGTACATCGTTAATATGCGGATCCGGGCTGATCCAGATGATATAGCTTTTGAATCCGTTAACTGCACGTTCGATGAAATAAGCGAACGCTCCTAATTTATTCCTGAGTATTTCAAAATCTATTGCCGACATGTTTTTGCACAGCTCCGTGATCTCTTCTGTTACAAAACCTCCATTGATCGTTTGTACTACATTCATTTTTATCTGATCACTGAAATACCATTCGGTGGTCCAGTAGTATTGCTCATCAATAATGGCATACAATCGGTAATAATCCACTTCCTGCAATTGCGGGTTTTGTTTTCTGCCGATAAATCTGAAAAAATAGCGGATCATATTATTTTAAATTTACCACTCGTCCATTCAGGCCACGGTGACAAATATCACCGGCGCGTGTTTGCTCCGAACAGGCTGACAGATTTTGCCGGCATTCATTTCCTTTTCAATAATCTTTCAATCGAATAGGATCAGTCATGAAATTTTTCACGAGCCACCTGGAAACAAACGGAATGAACATGAGGTTTGTGAATCTATTTCTTACCCATAGTGCAAATTTGCTTTTAGGAATAAATGATGAAGCGAATTTTTTTGCAAGATCCTGTTTCACGCCGATAAGCGGTTTGAATTGTTTCTGGTATTCGGAAAAAGCGACTTCATGGTCTCCCTGTGCTTCTTTCAGCTCTCCGGCAAGTATGTAGGCGCCAACCATTGCGAGTGTCGATCCTTGACCCGAAAGGAGGGAAGGGCAATCACAGGCATCTCCGACAAGTGTTACTCTTCCCGAATACCAACGATCCATCCTGATCTGGCTGACCGTATCAAAATAAAAATCGGGCGACGTATCCACTTTTGAAAGCAGTGAAGCAGACTCCCATCCGGTGTCCCTGAAAAAATCACGAAGCAGTTCTTTCTGAGTAGCGGTATCATGATAACCATAAGCAAGTTTTTCATTTGACCTGAACAGGAATAAGGCCGCCAGTTTATTGTCTTCGAGTGAATAGATACTTACCTGCTTTCCGGGAACTGTGTAATTGAGGAACAGATCATTCTTGCCGAAATAATTCTGAATGGTAAAGGAGGACGCATAGAATCCATAGAATGATTCAAAATGAGAGAGGCTGCCGAATACGAGTGATCTCACTTTGGAGTGAAGCCCATCCGCACCGATCACCAGATCGAAATGACAGACTGTGCCATTAGAGAGTGTCACTATTACATCGTTTTCCTGCTGGTCGATCTTTGTTATGGAGTTTCCGTAAATGAACGGAATATCTTTCTCAAGGTTTTCATAGATCACACGGGCAAGTTTACTCCGCAACAGAAAGAAGACACGGTTTTTAAGCATGCTTCTTACTTTGAACGTATCAACACCTCCCTTTCTTTTGCCTTTCTCATTTACGAAATTGATACCATTGATCTTAATATCTACTTTTTCCAGATCTGAAATGATCCCCATCTTTTCCGCAACGTCATAACCGGCGCCGAAAAAATCGATCACGTAACCGCCTTCCCTCAATTTCGGAGCCTGCTCGATGATCGTTGGATTGAAGCCATGTTTCTTCAACCAGTAGGCAAGCGTAAGTCCGGCGATCCCTGCACCTGAGATCAGGATGTTTTTATTTTTCATAAAATCAATTGTTACTCACATCACTTTAGCAATCGGCGGGGCAGACTTTCAATCCGGATAAAGAATAATTTCAAGTTACTGGCACTCTTTCGTCAGTCATCCCGCAAACTCAGTGATCCGATCTCTTTGGTGATCAGGTAATCGGAGAAATCGGCTTCAAAATGTGATATCGCTGATTTCAGACGTAAACGTTTGCTGTATTCTGTTTCTGTCTGAAGGCATTCACACAGATCGAGGTAAAGTTGCCGCAACGCTTCTGTCAATTGCCATCCATTCAGATTTTCGACAACGGTGACGGATCTGACAAAATCACCAAGATTTTCAAGATCATCGATGTCGAGTGCTTCTTCAATGTAACAGAGTACAATATCTTTCAGAACTGCCGCCATAATTTTCCTCAAAGACCCGTTTCTAAACGGGTCTTTATCAATCCATGAGGTGAATAACCAAAATCACAACTTTGTGGTCAAAAGTAAAAGGGCATCTTTGTTGTTGCCGGTGACTTTTGTCAATTTCATTCCGGTTTTAAAGCCCTACATTTAAAAACATGGGATTTGAACTCGAAAAATTCTATTTCGCCAATACTAAAGTGCTTCAGCATGTTCCTACGAAGGACAGGCTGATGCTTGAAAAAGGAATTCAGAAGCGGAAGATTAAGGCAGGGAAGATCATCTATCGCGAGGGTACTCTTCCCAAAGGTGTTTACATTCTGAAAAAAGGCAAAGTGAAGATCTACCAGACCAACCAGGATGGAAGGAAGCAGATCATGTATATCTATATACAAGGGGAGATATTTGGTTATCGTCCCATTATCTGCGATGAAGTGCATCCGGTGACGGCCGCTTCACTTGAAGATTGTTCATACGATTTTATTCCCGCCGGACATTTTCTGCATTGCCTGAAACAATCCTACGAACTCAATCACGCATTGCTTGTTTCCCTGAGTCATGAGTTTTCGGTGTGGGTGAATAATGTTTCTGTCTTCGCACAGTACCCGGTAAAATCAAGAGTTGCGCTTGGGTTACTCGTTCTCAGAGAAAAATACCGTGAGAAAGGGAAATCACCGGAGATCAATTTATCAAGAACCGATCTTGCAAGCTATGTGGGAACGGTGAAGGAATCTGTCGTGCGGGTATTGCAGGAATTCAAAAAGCAACGTATCGTGGAAACGCAGGGAAGGAAGATCCGGATCGTCAAACCGGAAGAGTTGAAAACAATTGTCAGTTTCTATTGAGGAATTCGAAGGCAGATTCTAAATTCGTATTTCGTCATCTGAAAGCCCCGACTTTTCTTGAACGGTTCGAACAATTCCTCATCCATCTGCATAAGAGGAAAACAACAATTCCTTCTGCTCACACCTTATTCCACCTTTCGAGATCATCTTTCAAGAGGTTCGACCTTTGTTCCTCGTCTTCTACCCTTAATAATACCGGAAGCACACAAACTCTTCCGGTATTGTTTTTTTTGGTCATTGATTAACACCTGAAATCGGGCATCATCAACCTTTTTCCCGCTCCTTGAAAAAATGAAAATGGATTTTTAAAATATAATTGAAGCGGTTGCGGGAATTTCACCCGGAATTTTATTTTCCGGCTTTGATCCCTGCCGGGGAGGTTATCCGGATCTTGCTTTCAAGCCACGACAGGAAATAACCATATTCGGTAGCATCAGGCAAGGTGTGTTTTTTCCGGATCGCGAAGAGTTGTTTTTTCAACCCGGCAAAAGCCTGCACCATGGCAAGGCGCGCATTTTTATTTCCGGGGAACATGAATACCGGTTTTGAATAAACGGCCCTGATGAAGTTGAACAGAACCCTTTCTGCCGGTTGCAGATCCTTTCTTTTCAGCAGATACCGGTAAAATGATTTCAGCCGGTATGAAAGTGTATCATACTCTTTCATTTCCCAGAGCGAAAGCAATTGAAGCATCCTGCTCCAGTAGATCGTGTGTGGCAAAGGATTTTCCATTTCCGGGATATTCAGGATCGCACTGGTTTGCTGCAATGATTTGCGGTAATTGCCTGCACCGAGATAAAGTACCGCTTGATTGAAGTTGAAGAAAACACGGTTACGCAGATCGGCATCCGCAAAAAAGCGTTTACCGACCTCATCGGCGAAACGGATCCCCTTAAGAAACAATCCCGATTCGATATGCATCGTAAGGATCGTATGGCAAAGATTGCATTGCACCAGCCTGAGATTATTATTCCGCGGATAGTTTGCGCAGATCACGAACAGTCTTTTAGCTTCCCTTACTACAATTGCAAATTTCCCCGCTTTGGCGGCGGCACTGATACAGTTGGCCATAAGGATCGCTGTTTTCACCGTGTTCCGTTCATCGTTCACATTACAGAACGGCAACGCTTTTCTATAACTTTTTTCCGCTTCTTCGTAATCGTTCTTCAGGAGATAGTAGGATCCCAGTGAATTGTAAAAGATCCCTGCTGCTCTGCCGGAAAGCGGCTTTTCTTTTTTCAGCAGCAATTTTTTTCCAAGAAGTTCCAGCTTCCGGCGCTGCTTTGCGCTGCGAATGACAAGATATTTTTCGAAGTTCATGGAAACCCTCACTTCCGTCTCGAGCGCATCGAGAAAATTCTGAAGTTTTTTCACCTGTATTCCTGCATCCCTGAAAAGCGTATCGACTTTCTGCTTTTCAAAAACATAACGATTGGCCATCAGGTTACGCTCCTGCTCAGCTATCTCGACAAGCGCGCTAAAATATTCCTGCGCTGCCGCATCTTTCTTCGCTTTAGCCAGAAGCCTGCTTCCCTGCTGGTAGAGTCCTTTGCGGAAGAGAATACGTGACTGGTGCAGCATCACCTGCACAGAAGCTTCTTCATCGCGATGATAGCGGTCGAGCGCAGAAAGAACGAGCATATACAAATGTCTTTTGGCGACTTTCAGGTGCCGTCCGAGAAAAGGATCATTCCGGAAATGCGATTTGATCTCCTGCTCGTCATAGTCATTCTGCCTATCGATCCGGTCGAAGAGCTTCAAATATTTATTGCTTTCCCGGTTGCCGGCGTGTGGCGCTGCCACAAGCTTGAAATAGCGCTTCTCCGTCTGACCCATCGCTTTGATCAGGGCAAAAAGTGAATCAGATGGACGTTTCATGAAAGATTACTTAAGATGTATTTACTTATTATGTGGATATAATAATATTAAAGATATGAAAACTTACTTACGGCAAAAATTGAATTGAACCGCGATACGGCATGGAATACTTTTATTACAGCCAGGGCAACGGAAAATGAACAACGCTCACAAAAAATACCATTGTAAAAGCAGATCCATGTTGCGGAAGCCCGATCCGATTCCAGGGATCTCATCCGTATTCCGCAAATGGTTAATGAGCATTTTCTTTTGCATCACGGCAGTTTTCATGACGGCACAAACGAGCGGATTGGCGCATCCGGAGGGGTTCATGGAAAATAAAGGACAGATCGTGGACCAGCATTACCAGGCCAATCCCGCAGTGAAATTTTTATTCTGCAGTTCAGATCTTAATGTTCAGTTGCGCATGAACGGTTTCAGTTACGATACCTGGACAGACGAAACCGATTCAACTTCATCCGTGGAGCAACCGCGTGAAAATTATTATGCAGAACAGATCCGTCATTTTCACCGTGTGGATGTGGAGTTGATCAATAGTAATCCCGGTGTGGAGATCGTACCGACAGATTCTTCTGCAACATATTACAACTTCTTCACTGCAGGAACATCATCTGAAGGGATCAGTGATGTGCGTTGCTTTGCGAAAGTACTCTACAGGAATATTTATCCGGGCATTGATCTTTTGTTCTTTGCTTCTGAAAAAGAAACAGGTGTCAAATACGATTTCATCGTTCATCCCGGGGGAAACATAAGCGACATCCGCCTGCATTATTCCGGCGCAGATGAGGTTGAACTTCGCGGAGGAAAGATCTGTGTAAAAGTTTCGGGCG
>DATJEX010000356.1:0-7123 GCA_035496135.1 Bacteroidia bacterium | reverse complement strand
GTCGAAGTGTGGCATGATTTTTACTTTTCTCTCCCCCGATTCCAACTCAAAGATACGAATGAAATTTCCGGATTGATCAACCGAAAAAATCATTCTGAATTATTGGGCTATTACTAATATTTATCGTAAATATGTCCCTGTAACCAATAACCTTAACCTCGGCAAACAGGCCGTCAAAAATCAACCAACTATGAAAGTAACATTCATTCAACGTTGCATCGGTATCAGCATGATCGCCGGTGTACTGCTGTTCGGATCGGCTTTTCTTGCTTCAGCTGTTAACAAAGCAAATGCGACTCCGAAACCAGATCAGATCATCGATGATGGTTCAGGCAATGGACGGTACCAGATGAATTACACCACTACGGTATCTCCTGCAACAGAATCACATGGTGTAAAGATCTATTACGAAGTGCTTGTTTGGGACACGCAGACAGGTAGATCAAAACTCTACTATTACGATTACGACATCGACAACTGGAAAGCTTACGGATACCAGCTGCCAGCGCGTCCATTGGATTATTAATCCTTAATGATCCTTCTCAACCCGGATTAAGAAACCGGAAAAAAACAATTAAAATGAATAATACCTTTTTGAAACGATGCTTTGGTGTTTCCCTGGTGATGGGAATGCTTCTGTTCGGAACAGGTTTCCTCGTGAAATCGATGAACAAAGCAAATGCAGCACCTGCAGTTAAATCGCTTGTAGATGATGGCAGTGGCAACGGCAGATACCAGATGAATTACACGACAACTGTTTCTCCTGCTACGGAGTCACACGGCGTGAAAATTTATTACGAGGTAATGGTTTGGGATACACAAACCGGAAAATCCAAGCTGTTCTACTACGATTACGACATTGACAACTGGAAAGCTTACGGTTACCAATTGCCTGATCGTCCATTGGACTATTAATAGAATTTCCTCTCAAAAGGCCGGTGAACACGTTTCCCGGCCTTTTGTGTTTTTAATCCGTTCCATTCGGTTTTCCCTGCTATTTTTGTTTATACGAAAAACGTATCCTTCCCGATGAAAAAACAACTCCTGTTCTTCTCGTTTCTGTTCATCGCGCTGACTTCCTTCGCGCAGCAGAAAACAAAACTTGTCGAGACCGTCACCACCAATGGAAAAGACGCGCTCGTTATTCCCTACACCAAATATCTTCTTCCCAACGGACTTACGCTCGTGGTGCATGAAGATCATTCCGATCCTGTCGTGTATGTCGACGTGACGTACCACGTCGGTTCGGCACGTGAACAGGAAGGACGTTCCGGGTTCGCGCACTTCTTCGAACACATGATGTTCCAGGGATCAGGCCACGTTGCCGATGAAGAACATTTCCGCCTCATCAGTGAAGCCGGTGGCGACCTCAATGGTTCTACCAATACCGATCGCACGAATTATTTCGAGACCGTTCCGTCCAATTATCTCGAGATGGCGATGTGGCTCGAAGCAGACCGGATGGGTTTTCTGCTCGATTCGGTTACGCAGCAGAAATTCGAGATCCAGCGTTCTACAGTGAAGAATGAGCGCGGACAGAATTATGATAATCGCCCATACGGATTGGTGTGGGAAAAGATCGGTGAAGCGATGTACCCGGAAGGCCATCCTTACTCGTGGGAAACGATCGGTTATATCGAGGATCTCAATCGCGCGAATGTGCAGGACCTGCGGAATTTTTTCATGCGCTGGTACGGGCCGAATAACGCGACACTCACCATTGCCGGCGATGTGAAAACTGCTGACGTTCTCAAATTCGCCGAAAAATATTTCGGAACCATCGCGCGCGGACCGGAAGTGAAACCGATGGCGAAAATGCCGGCAGTACTTACTTCGGATCGCTGCATTTCCTATGAAGACAATATCCGCAATCCGCAATTGACCATCGCACGTCCAGGCGTTGCAACATGGGATGCGGATGAAGCACCACTCGATGCATTGTGCGATATCATTTCTTCCGGAAAAAGTTCGGTGTTCTACAAAACATTCATCGAGACAAAAATCGCGAAGAGCGCGAATATGTACAGTGCCACCATGGAGCTCGCGGGACAGATCGCCATTAATATTCAAACGTACCCCGGGCATTCTCCGCATGAAGCGGACAGTCTACTCAATGTTGCGCTTGCCGAATTTGAAAAACGCGGTGTGACGGATGATGATGTGCAGCGGTACAAACTCACGGTGGAAAGTTATTATCTCGATAATCTCACCAGCGTGCAGGGAAAAGGATCGCAGCTCGCGGCGTACAACACGTTCACCGGTAATCCGAACATGATCCAGAAAGATCTCGATCGCTACAAGAACATCAAGAAGGAAGATGTGATGCGCGTGTACAACAAATACATCAAGGGCAAAGCAGCCGTTGTGCTGACTGTACTTCCGAAAGGACACCCGGAGATGAAAGCGCGTCCCGATAATTTCACACCACCACCTTACAAGAACGGAACAGAAGAAAGTGCGGAATACAAGAATCTCGTTTACAATCGCCCGGTAGATAATTTCGATCGCTTCGTTCATCCTGTTCCGGGCCCGACCCCTGTTGTTGTCATTCCTGCGCTCTGGCATGACACGTACACGAATGGATTGAAACTCATCGGAACGAATTCAACAGAGATCCCGCGCACATACATGCAACTCACGATCTCCGCAGGCCATCGCCAGGAGGACACAGCTTCGTCGGGAACAGCTTATCTCCTTGTGAAAATGCTCGATCAGTCGACCTTGAAACACAGTGCTGCCGATATTGAAACAAAGTTGGAATTACTCGGAAGCGATGTTGGAATTTCTGTCAATTCAGAGGAGATCACGGTGAACATTACCTGCTTCACCCGGAATATTGATTCCACGCTCGCACTTGTGTACGAGAAATTATTCCAGCCGAAATTCGACGCGACAGAATTCGACCTGATGAAGAGGCAACAGCTCGAGAGTATCGCGAACATGCCTACGCAGGCCGGTTCGATGGCTTCGCTCGTCTTCAACAAAATGCTTTTCGGTGCCGACAACATCATGGCATATCCAACGATCGGAACGGCGTCGACTGTGAATCGCATCACGCTGGATGATGTGAAAGCGTATTACAAAAAAATGTTCTCGCCGAATATCAGCCAGTTCATCACGGTGAGCGATCTCACCAAAGATCAACTCACACCGAAACTGAAACCATTGCAGGATTGGATGTCGACCAACGCGGCGCTGAAACCTGTTACGGCCATCACCGCTCAGCCCGGTCCGACGAAGATCTATCTCTTCAATAAGCCGGATGCCGCTCAGTCGGAGATCCGTATTGGCAGAACAGGAATTCCTTACGATTACAATGGTGAATTCTATAAGGCCACGATGATGAATTACGAATTGGGCGGAATGTTCAACAGCCACATCAACCTGAAGCTGCGTGAAGAAAAAGGCTGGACCTACGGAGCAGGATCGGGATTCGGCGGAACATTGTATCCCGGATATTTTGTCGCGTATGCCGGCGTTCGTTACGACGCATCCGACAGTGCCGTTGCGGAATTCGTGAACGTGATGAAAGATTATGCGGCGAATGGAATTTCAGATGAAGAATTGCAATTCACCAAACGTTCCATTTCACAGAGTGAAGCACTCGCATACGAGGACCCATTCCAGAAGATCGCCTATATGAAACGCATCGTTTATTACGGATTGCCGGATAATTATTCACAAACACAGAATCAAACGCTGATGTCATTGACGAAACCTGACATTGATGCGCTCGCGAAAAAATGGATCGATCCTGATCATATGGTCGTAACTGTTGTTGGCGATAAATCGAAGATCTATGATGGCCTGTTGAAACTCGGATACGAAGTGATCGAAGTGGATGCGAACGGAAACCCGATGCCGAAAGCAGCTACGACGAACGTGCAGCAACCGCAACAGGATTCTTCACAGAATCTCACCGGACAGAAAGGAAAAAAGAAGAAGAATCTGAAAATGAGAAATCATTAAAACGAAAAGGCTGACATCATCGTCAGCCTTTTTTATTCTTTAATTTCTATCCGGGAATCGATCGGGCGCTGTGTAGGACTATTCATTCCCCATCAATTCTTTCAGCCAGTCACGGGCATTTTCAATGCTGCTGAATTTCCTCACGGGAAAACCGTTGAAATTCAGCTTGAGGAAAATATTGATCTGTCCGCTGCCGAAATTCTCATTGGTGACCACAGCCATCGCCTTGATGTATTTCGGATTCTCTTCTGCAAGATAATCCACGACTTCTTTGTTGATCGGCATCCTGTCGTTGTATTCCGCAAGGAGGTAGAATTTATTTCCATCTTTCATCAATTGCTGGTAGAGCTTCATGAGTTCCTGGTAGTGCTCTATTTTCCGTTCTTCGTTTTTAGCGATGGAATACAGGATCCCATCTTCGTCGAACCAATGAGTGGAGATGGGTGATTCAAAAACGGGCGTGTTCTGTGGTGGTTTCATAGTGGGAGAAATAATGGCGGGAGTTTCCATTCATTCGCCTAAAATAAAGTTTATTCACACGGATGAAAAATGCCGGGAGAAAAATACTCAACAATCATCCCGGCGAAATTTATTCAACGGATGACAACGGAGGGAAACAGAAGGGTCAATTTGCTCTCAGCGGATCAGGCTCACTCCGCCGATCAATGAATGCGACAGGCCATTCATATCTTTAGCCACGATCTTCCACACATAGGTATCCTGCTGACAGTAGTCACTGTGGCCCTGCACTTTTCCATCCCAGCCGGCGTTCAAGTCGGTCGTCGTGAAAAGGAGATTGCCCCAGCGGTCGAAGATCCACAATTGATATTTATCCGGATCAATGCCGATGCCAACGGGAAGGAAGATCTCATTCTTGCCATCCTGGTTCGGCGTAAAAGCATTCGGAACGTAAAATGAAACATCCGCATCAATGCAAACCGGATGTGTCACCGTATCCACGCAACCGTCAGAACTCGTCACAGTAAGTAATACATCGTAACAGATCGGTTGACCATAAATGAAAGTCGGGTTCTGCTGTGTGGACGTGGAATTGAGTGCATCGCCGAAACTCCATGACCAGGATGAAGCGTTGGAAGATGCATCAGTGAAATAGATCTGTGGATTGACAATGGAAGTTGGTTGCGGACTTGCGGAAAATTCCGCGACAGGATTCACAAAAACAGAAATGTAGCTCGTCGTTGTTACACTCGACGTACATCCGTCGGTGGATTTCGCCGTATGAATTACCGTGTACACACCGGGTGTAGTGTAGCAATGTGAAGGATTCTGCGAATTGGAAGTGTTTCCATCGCCGAAATCCCACGTCCATGCGCTGATCACACCGGGATTTGCAATTGTGGATTGATCAGCAAAGTTCACGCAAACAGGATCGCATCCGGATTGAATGTCTGAAGAGAATGCCGCGACAGGATTCGGTGCGACAGTTACGAGCGCAGTAGAATTTGCAGTGCATCCGTTAGCATCCGTTGCAGTAACAGAATAAGTCGTGGTGGCCGCAGGAGAAACGTTCGGATTATTTCCCGAAAGATTTCCCGGCATCCAGGTGTAGACACAGGCTCCGTTTCCGCCTGCAGGAATCGCGCTGAGTATCACGTTTTGTCCGCTGCAAATGGAAGCAGGATTTGCACTCGCGGCAACGGTGAGCAATGGTGGTTCAGTGATCGTGATCGTAACGGTGGAAGAGCAACCATTCGCATCTGTGACCGTGATGTTGTAGGATCCGGCCGCAAGACTCGATGCGCTGTTCGCAGTCGAAACGTTCGGTGACCAGGTGTAAGAGTAGGGAGAAGTTCCTCCGGCTTGATTCACGTTGATCACGCCGGTCGATTGGCCATTGCACAAAACATTTGTGATCGCGCCTTGAGAAGCGACAACTGTTGCCGGTTCTGTGATCGTGAACGATTCCGTGAGTGTGCAGCCATTCGCATCGGTGATCGTGCAAGTGTACGAACCTGCGAGAATATTTGCAGCTGTAGCCGCACTTCCAACATTTGGATTCCAGGTGTACGTGTATGAACCTGCTCCTCCCGAAGGATTGACTGTTGCCGAACCATTGTTTGATCCGCTGCAAAGTTCATCTACCTGCGAAACAGTTGACGTGAGTGCTGTCGGTTCAGTGATCGTAACAGATTGAGAAGTCGTGCAACCATTCGCATCGGTAACGGTGCAGGTATAAGATTGTGCGGTGAGATTGTTCGCCACAGAAGCATTTCCGCCCGATGGTGACCAAACGTACACGTAACCTGAATTACCGCCGTTCGCAGTCATCGTAGCACTGCCTGTCGCGCCGCCATTGCATAGTACATCTGTTGATGTAAGTGATGAAGTGAGCAAAGGTGGTTCTGTAAGTGTGACAGAACTGGTGGCGGTACATCCGTTCGCATCTGTGATGGTACACGAATAAGATCCGGCTGGAAGATTATTTTCTGTTGCTGCGTTTCCGCCTGAAGTCCACGAATAGGAGTACGGTCCTTGTCCGCCAGAAGGTGTCACTGTTGCTGA
This sequence comes from Bacteroidia bacterium, assembly GCA_035496135.1. Lineage (GTDB taxonomy): Bacteria > Bacteroidota > Bacteroidia > Palsa-965 > Palsa-965. The sequence goes on along the minus strand of DATJEX010000356.1, from coordinate 631 downwards.
ACCGGTACTGTTTCCATTGCAGAGAATGTTGGTGGATGAAGTAACGGTGACACTCGGTGTACTTGCGCCAACAACGTTCACGACCGCTTGTTGTGTGCAACCATTCGCATCGGTGACTGTACAGGTGTATGATCCGCCGGTGAGATTATTTTCGGTTGCCGCATTTCCTCCTGATGACCATGAGTAGGTATATCCTCCTGCTCCTCCCGAAGGAGAAACTGTTGCTGATCCGTTCGGACTTCCGCACACGGATGGAGTGGAAGAAGTGGCAACTGTGATCGCAGATGGAGAAGTGAGAGAGAAAGTTTGTGTGTTAGTGCATCCGTTCGCATCAGTGATTGTGCATGAATAATTCGTCGCACTCAGATTAATTGCGGTGGAAGCATTGCCTCCTGTTGGTGACCACGTGTACGTGTAACCGCCTGCGCCGCCCGAAGGATTCACAGTAGCGGAACCTGTTGATGCGCCATTACAAAGTACATTCACCTGCGATTGGGTGGCCGTGATCGCGGTTGGTTGCGTGATCGTGATCGTTTGTGTTGTGGCACATCCGCCCGCATTCGAAACCGTGACGGTGTACGTTCCGGCGGCGAGATTGTTCACCGTGGCCGTCGATCCAACGTTCGGTGAC
>DATJEX010000355.1:0-3252 GCA_035496135.1 Bacteroidia bacterium | reverse complement strand
GAACAGAAGAATGATTTTCCGTTGATCGTGCTTACCGGAATTATCCGCGAGCGTGTGATCTATGAGGGAACTCCCCAGGAACATCTTGGTTATGTCCTTGATCTGCCTGATGAAGAATTGCGGATAAAAAAAGGGACTTTCGATTCGGGCACGAGCGGACAGGATGTTGCGCCATTTGTAAACAAAACTGTTCATGTTACCGGCCACAGGTTTCTTTCTGTTTTTTTCGTGAAAGAGATCACACCTGGTCAAAATCAATGAGAAATGTGTAATTGCAATAAACCCGTAGCGCCCGTAAAACGGAATCCTGTGAAGCAGGTGTTGCAGAATATTATTCCCGCTAAGAATTTGCAGAAAAAAAAATCTGCTCCCGGAAATTTCAATGAAGCCAATACGCTGGAATTACCAGGTGAAACGATCGGCGACCGCTGCCGCACTTTTGCATACATGCTCGGACTGGATGAACCGGTTCCCGAACGGGTACTTACTGCCGCAATAGAAAATACCGGTTATATGCGAAGGCTGCTCGCGAGCACGAATAATATCCCGGCGTTGTATGATCTGCTCAATAATCCTCCGTCGCCAGTTGTGCGGAATTCTTTTTCCAATTCTGAACTCATTGCAAAAGCCGGAAAGGCACTGATGAAATGGGCCGTTTCCGGTTTTCCGACTGTTTCAAAAGAGCAATTGAAAAAAAGGGAAGATGCCTGCCTGTCCTGTCCGAATCTTTCTGAAGCCACACATTCCATTCAGCGGTTTTCCGCATCGGCCGATGTCACAGAAAAAGTGGGATGGAGGACGGGCAACCGCGCCTGCGCTTCGTGTGGATGTGTTGTCCACAATAAGATCCGCCTCGCGACAGAATCGTGCCCGGAACATATTTCAGGAAATGAAAACATCAATCGTTGGGGAGAGTTAATGGCTAATAGCTAATGGTTAATAGTTCGCGCAATGCCAGCGCACTTTTATCTATTAACTATTAACCATTAGCTATTAACTATTAGCCAAGATTTAGCAGCGGAACATCTCCCTTCACTTTTTCTTCTGCTCCAACTACAACGGGATGTTGATCATAACCCAGATCGTTCAGCAGCTTTGTGGTTTTCTGCATGAGTTGCGCGTAGGACACTTTTTCTTTTTTGCGTTGCAGCTGGCGAAGAATAGTGGTGACGCTGTAGGTGAATGCGCCGTACGAAGTAACCCCATGTCGGTATTCGTATGAATATTCCTTTTCCTGGCAGGCCTCGAGAATCAGCGGCATGTAAGGCCCGCTGTGGCCATAGGCTTTCTTCGCTTTCTCAAATGACTTTGCATCGCTCCACAGCGGAACGGCCCGGCCGAAACGATATGTGTCTCCATCTGCGCCAGTGTACAACGCGTGATTTTTTTCGCCACGCTCGAATATTCTTTTCTTCGACAGTAAAAGATCGCGCGGGATCCACATCTGGATCTTCGGATCCCATTTCAATTCACGGTGACGGATATCATCAGGCGGATTCAATCCTCTCGCTCTCATTCCTGCGTCGCGCGTCATTCCGCCCGAGTGACAGCAGTCGAGCATGGTGATGAAATCAACTCCGTATGAAAGTTGACTATAGGCCTGCAGGAATTCCTTATCGGTGTAAGCACGTTCGGGTGTCCAGTCAAAATCGTAAGTGACAAGACATTCATCCTTATGATCGGTGTCGCCGTTGTCGTGCGCATCGGGGATCTGCGCTCCGTGTCCGCTGTAGAAAAAGAAACGCGTGTCACCTTCTTTCGCGTCCGACAATAACCAGTCCATTCGCTCGCGTACATTCTTGCTCGTTGCCCGTTCGTTGAAGACCACTCGTATTTCTTCTGGCTGGAATCCTATTTCCTGCAATACTTCACTCACGCGGAACACATCATTCATGCAACCATTGAGCTGATTCTCCGGATCGGGATAATCGTTGATGCCCACGAGCAAAGCTTTGCGCGACTGCTTCACGATCTTTTTTACAGAACCGGCTTTTTTCGCCGCCTTCACCAGTCGCGCACGCTCGCCGAATGCGCGTACGCCGGAAATTTTCTGATCGAGCAGTTTGACTACTTCCGGCCACACCTGCGCCACCGCGTTCTCGTGCGCCATGTAACGAAGCACTTCATGATTGATGCCACCTTCTTTGAACGGTGTTTCAGTTTCGGAAAAATTATCGGCATCAACGGAAATGGAGCGTGAAGCAAATACACGATCGTTTTCGTTGTGGAGATTCAGCCAGTGCTTCACGTATAGTGGAATTATTTTTCCGCCGAATGTAGAGAGCAGGGCGGGGTGGGCGATCTGCGCACCGGAAGTGATGAGCACGAATTTGCGCGATTTATTTTCCGTCGCTTCGCGCGCGAGTGTATCGTACGTGAGCAATGTGCCCAGGCTGTGCGCGTACACGAGGTCGGGTTTGAAGTCGTCGAGTTTTTTCGTGAGCAGATCGCGAAGTTGTTTGCGCAGCACTTCATCGGCGGCGAATTGCGCGGGCATACCTGCGTACCAGCGGATATTGTCTTTCAATCCGCGGCTGGTGAGTTCGTCCCACGCGGCGCTAATCCAGCTTTTGATCAGAATGGAAAGCGCTTCGGTATATTGAACACCGTGCGTAATACTACTCCTCTTATCGAAGAGATCGTCGTATTTGAGAAAATCAAATTCAACATTATGTTCATCGAGTCCCGAACTTTTGAGAATGGCCTGTTGCCAGTCTTTGCTCCAGGAGTCGATGGTGAGGTCTTTGTGGCCGATGCCGTGAATGCAGAGGATCTTTGTCATCATCTTGTTCAGCTATAAGTCAGAAAGATAAATCCGGAAATGGGGGTTTGCTCAACTGATCTGATTTCTATTGAGCGCATGTGAAAAATCACGGCGTGAAAAAGGGGAGTGGGAGAGAAGGAGTTTGAATTGGAAGTCAGCGGGTTGCTGATCTATGAACAGAAAAATGCAAATGGGAAATCAGAAAAAGTTTCCGTGTGTAGATGGGAGTTAATGTACTCCCGAATAAACAATTTGGTGAACCTCTGTGGTGGTTCGTACCTTCATACCATTTACATCACGTTGCGACGTGATGGTACTCCCGCACGCAACACAGGGCCTAGCAATTCTACTCTAAAGAACGTAGATAGCTTAAATTACAGCCTACTCGCACCAAAACACTCTCCGAATTCACCTGTATTGGGGTCAAACGCTCGCACTTCAAACCAATCATAAGCAAATCCAATCCACATTGTAACAATCTCCTTTTC
>DATJEX010000354.1:0-18574 GCA_035496135.1 Bacteroidia bacterium | reverse complement strand
AAGCCCATCAGGTGGAAATTCCCAGGCGTTCCTTGCGCCATACATGCTCGCGCCGAATAATCACATGAGAATTTATGCCGGAGAAACCGGGTTGGATCGCAGCGACGACCAGGGAACTTCGTTCAACATGGTGAGCGCCGATCCGCTCGACAATGGAAATGTCATTCTGAGTATCGGTGTTTCTTATACGGATCAGGATTCCGTTTACATCGCGACCGCTCCCGATTTCGGGCCGATGCATTTGATGTTGAGTTCCGACGGTGGAGCAACTTTCTCCGATCGTTCTTCCGGATTGCCGAACCGTTACCCGAGAAGGATCACGGTCGATCCGCGTAATAGTAAAATTGTTTACGCTGTTTTCTCCGGATTCGGAACAGGGCATGTTTTCAAATCAACGAATGCCGGAGTGAACTGGACGGATGTGAGCACTTCACTTCCGGATGTTCCATTTCATTGTCTGATGTGTGATCCTTTGTATCCGAACATCATTTACGCCGGAAGTGATATCGGAATTTATGTGAGTACAGATGCAGGAGCGACATGGAATACATTCAACACCGGTCTTCCCGACTGGACGATGGTGTTCGATCTTGTTCCGTCGAATTCCGATCGCGGACTGATCGCGTTCACGCACGGTCATGGCGTTTACAAGAGAAGCATGAATGATGTTTCCGGCATCAACGATCCATCTGCACAAACCATTTCGCTGAATATTTTCCCGAATCCTGTCCAGGACATCGCGACGATCTCATTGGGAGAATTGTATGATGATGCGACGGTCCGCATTGTCGATCTCAGCGGAAAAACAGTTCACGAGGAAAAGATCGGCAAGCAGACATCCACACTTCGGATAGATGTGAGCGATTGGGCGAAAGGAATGTATCTCGTGAATATTTCTTCAGGGAAGAATTCTGTGACGAAGAAGATGATGGTAACGGAATAGGGTTCTAACGGCGAACTTTTACGAAACCCTGCCTACCGCAGGCAGGTACGAACCGCGGAAATTCGAACGTTAGCGATTCGTACTTTCGGATTTGGTTCGTAGTTAGTACCCCATTATAGAACCACTTCACCATCATGCAACCGTATCGTGCGGTCGGTCTGTTCAGCAAGCGCCATGTCGTGTGTCACAACCAAGATCGTCTGGTTGTATTTTTCTTTCAGCTCTTTGAAAATATCGAAAACGGTCTGCGCGTTCTTTGAATCAAGATTTCCTGTTGGCTCGTCGCCGAAGATGATGTGCGGATCGTTGATGAGCGCACGTGCGATGGCCACGCGCTGCTGTTGTCCGCCCGAAAGTTTATTCGCTCTTTTTTCCGCCTGGTCTCTCAACCCGAGCATGTCCAGTTTTTCAAACGCACGTTTTCTTACTTCATCTTCGGAATACTTTCCGAGTTTCAGCGCAGGTAACATCACATTCTCCAGCACGGTGAATTCCGGTAGGAGATAATGGAACTGGAAAACGAAACCGATCTTTTCATTACGGATCTCCGCCAATTGATTCTTGCTTTTCCTGCTCAGGTCTTCACCGTCGAGAAAGATCTGTCCTTCGTAATCCGTGTCGAGCGTGGAAAGCACATAAAGCAAAGTGGATTTTCCGCTGCCGGATGAACCGATGATGGAAACGAATTCACCTTTCTTCACTGCGATCGAAACTTTTTTCAGCGCCTGGAAATCTACCGGGTCGCGGAAATATTTGTCGAGGTTTTTTGTTTCTAATATGTTTCTCGTTTCAGTCACGGATCTGCACGGATTATTTTGCACGGATGATGTCTATCGCATCGATCTTCGAAGCCTTGCGCGCAGGAATGTATCCTGCTAATGCTGTAGCGGCAAGTCCGAAACAGAATGCGACGATAAAAAAGATGGGCGATTGATTGAAATGCAGGCGGTCGATGGCCACGAATCCGCGCACGTCCATCTTGATGCTGCCGACAATTTTCTGAATGGTGTAACCGAGGATCAAACCGATGATGCCGCCGAGGACACCGATCACGAGCGATTCGAGCAGGAATATTTTTTTGATGTCGCGGTCCTTGAAGCCGGTCGCTTTCAGGATGGCGATGTCGGGCATCTTCTCGTAGATGATCATCATGAGAATGTTGAAAATACCGAAACCGGAAACGATGAGGATGGAAGAGATCACGAGGTACGTGATCATATTCTGAATTTTGAAAATGCCGAAGATGTTCTCATTCGCCGATTTCCAGTCCTGCGCTTTGAATCCGAATTCATCCTGGTATTTTTTCGCGATCACTTCCGCTTTATTGATGTCCTTGAGTTTGATGTTCAGATCGGTGATGTAGGAATTATCCACGCCCAGTAATTTCTGCGCGTTGCGGATGTTGATGTACGCACGCGTATTGTCCATTTCCACAATTCCGGATTTGTGAATGCCGACCACACGCATGTCGAGTGAATTTCCTTTCGGGGAAACGATGACCATGTTGTCGCCGACCTTCGCGCCGAGCTTGATCGACAATCCGTAACCGAGAATAATTCCATTGGGAGAAGTTTCGAGATCGAGAATATCTCCTTCTTTCATGTGTTTCTCCACGTTGAAGATCGCGTTCTCTTTTGCAATATCCACTCCCGCGATCCTTCCGCTCGCCTGTGCGAGGCCGAGTTTGAAAAGCGCCTGCGAACCGATGAAAGGAGAAACACCACTCACGGCCGGATCATTTTCGATGATCTTCATGATCTGCTGTCCGTCTTTCACTTTCGGATCTTCATCCTTCGGTTTCTGATTGTGCACGAGGTACCAGTGATCATCTGCAGGATGAAATGTTTCGAGAATACTCTGGCGAACGGCCTGCACATCGTTGTAGATCCTGATGTTCGCAGTCGTGTTCACTGTTTCTTCAATGAACGTCGATTGAAATCCGGACATGAGTCCCGCCTGGAAAATGAACATCGCGATGCCGAACGTCACACCAAGCATGGCCACGATCGTCTGTCTCTTCTTCGAAAGAAGATGAGTGAGCGCGATACGGAAGACTGGACGTTTTAGAATGTTCATTGGTTGATTATGTTCCTTGGTTTCTTGAGTTGGTTGGTTTCTTGGGTTTCTTGGTTTCTTTTGTTGCTTGGGTTGGGTGAGTTTCTTAAGTTGCTTCAGGTTATCATTTAACTAACTTAAGCAACCAACAAACACAAGCAACCAACTACTCCTTGGTGATCTCATCATTCTCCGTCAATCCATCGAGAATTTCGACGTACTGCAGATCATACGCACCGACTTTCACTTTCACCGCAGAATCCTTTCCGGTCACGTTGACTGTTTTGTCGGGAAGGAGATATTCACGGGGAATGACAAGGATGTTTTTCTTTTCAGCGATGATGATGTTCGCCTCGACAGACATTCCCGAAAAAACGCGGACGGTGTCGGGCATATCGATGGAAGCGATGACACGTGATGTTTTGTTGCTGGAGCTGATGCGCGGATACTCTTCCACCACTTTTCCTTTGAACTCAACATCTTTATATGCGTCAATGGAATAAATGATAAGCTGATCTTTTTCCAGCCGCGCAATGTCGGTTTCGTCCACGCTCAGTTCCACTTCGAAATCACTGTAATCACCGATCTCGAGGATCGGGAACGTCGGGCCGACGAGTTCTCCTTTTTTCGGAACGATGTCGTATACTCTTCCGCTCACCGCAGCGCTGATCGTGTAATCACTGTTGTTGGAAGCCTGTGCGTCGTAAGCGATCTTTGCATTCGCGAGTTCTGTCTTCAGTTTGTCCGCCGAAGCACTGTAATTGCTTTTTGCTTTGAGCCATGTTGCGCGCGAAGATTCCATCTGAACTTTCGCCTGGTCGTACAACAATTGAGAAGTGGCATTCTGTTTGAGCAGGGAAGCGGTGCGGTCGAAATTCATGGAATCAAGATCGTATTTCGATTTCGAAGAGGTCACGTCCTGTTTCAAAGCAAGCAGGTAAGAACCATTCTCATCAGCATTTTTCTGCGCGAGCACCAATGTGTTTTTCGCCGCGTCCATGTTGAGCGCAGTTACTTCACTCCGGATCGTCAATAAAGGCTGACCAACTTTTACCGAATCGCCCACGTGCACAAGGATCTCTTCGACGTATCCGGCAAGTTTCGCGTACACCTGGTAATCATCTTTCGGAAAAACTTTTCCGGAAGCGTAAACTGCTTCTGTCAGGTCTTTTCTTACCGGGTGCGTGCTGTCGCCTTTCTTCCCGCAGGAAGCAAGAGCGATGATCGGAACAATGAAGAGATACTTTTTCATGAGCGGATGTTATTTTACTTCTGGGTGTTCTTCTTTTTTTCCACCGATCAACCGTTTCATGCGGACACCTGAGCGTTCAGCAAGAAGGTACATGACCGGAAGCACAATAAGTGTAAGCAGCGTTGCGAAAGATAAGCCATATATCATCGTCCATGAAAGCGGACCCCAGAAGGCTACACTGTCGCCGCCGAAATAAATGTGTGGATTGAGATCAGTGAATAACGTCGCGAAATCGATGTTGAATCCTACAGCGAGCGGAATGAGTCCGAGAATGGTTGCTGTTGCAGTGAGCAACACCGGCGTCATTCTTGTTTTTCCGGCTTCAACGATCGCTTCACGTGTACTCATGCCGCGGTCTTTGAGAATGTCGATGAATTCCACGATGAGAATTCCGTTCCTCACCACGATTCCCGCAAGCGCCACAATTCCAACACCGGTCATCACGATGGAAACATTCATTCCGAAGATCGCGAGCCCGAGGAACACACCGATCACCGAGAAAATAATTTCACTCAGGATGATGATCATTTTTCCGATGGAATTGAATTGCGTGATGAGAATAAGAATGATCAATCCGATGGAAGCAAGCAATGCGTTGCCGAGGAAGGAAGCGGTTTCCGCCTGCTCTTCCTGTTGTCCGCCCATCGAAACAACAGCGCCCGGGGTTTTGTGCGTGGACAACCACGCGTTCACCTGCGTCTTCACATTATCCGCCACTTCGTTCGGATTGCTTCCCGCAGTTACGTTCGATTCAAGCGTGATGATCTGCTTCTGCGCTTTGCGTTTGATTCCTGCAGGGCTCACGGTGTCTTTCACTGTTGCGAATGAAGACAACGGAACACTGCGGATCGCTCCGCCCATATTCATATCGCGGAAAGTGATCTTCAGATTTTTCAGCGCTTCGAGATTGTTGCGCTGTTCCGGCAGGTAACGAACCATGATGGAATACTCATCATTCAGATCGCGGAACTTAGAAACTTCTGTTCCGAAAACACCACCACGGATCTCTGTTCCGATCTGGCCGGTGGAAATTCCTTCGCGGTTCGCTCGTTCACGATCGATCACAAAACGGACTTCGGGTTTGCTCGACTGGAAATCACTCTTGAGATTTTCAACGCCATCAATGTCGAGGCTGTCGAGATAATCTTTCAGCGATCTCGCCGTGGCGATCAGGATCTCCTGTTTGTCGCCGGTGATCTCGATGCTGATCGGTTTTCCAACCGGCGGGCCATTCTGTTCCTGTTCTACAACGATCTGCGCGCCGATGATCGGATCGTCCTTGAAAGAATTCTGCATTCGCTCGAGAATAGCACGGGTCGATTTTCCTTTGCGCAATGAATATTGTTTAAAGGCGACAGCAACTTTAGCTTTATGCGGCTGAACGGATTGATCATTTGCCGAAGGATCATTCGCGCCAAATCCTACGTTCGCAATAATGGAAGTGACAATATCTGTATCCGCACCAAGCACTTTTTTCACGCGCGTTTCCACGAGTTCCGTTTTCGCATTCGTCAAGGTCTGATCCGTTCCGATCGGCATTTCTACATAGGTGTAAATGAAATTCGGCTGGCCGATCGGGAAGAAATCCACTTTCGGCGCACGCGCCACGAGCAGGAAGATCGAGAGGAAAAATAAAACTACGGTGCTGACCATGACCTTCCACGGATTGTCGATCGCCCAGCGTAAACGGCGTCCGTACCATTCACGGAATCGCGGCCACACATTCAACTGGAAACCGAAGATCATCCGGCGCAAAACAAAATGATGCAGCAGCACCATGATCAGAATGAGCACGGAGAAATTCGCCATGCCGAAAGATTTTCCCGAATAGAAAGCGAGGATCACAATTCCCATCACGATCATGAAACGTTTCATCCATCGCGGAATGCGGTTGTCCTTTGCCGATTCAGGAGAATAGTGACGCATGAAACGGACAGCGAACACCGGGTTGAAAATGTAAGCGACGAAGAGGGAGGCGAGGAGCGTGATGATCAACGTGATCGGAAGATAGATCATGAATTTTCCGATGATGCCCTGCCAGAATGCGAGTGGAATGAAAGGAGCGAGTGTGGTGAGTGTTCCGGATAATACGGGAAGGAAAACTTCGCCCGCCGCAAGTTTCGCCGACTTCACAATTCCGAGATCCTTATGTTCAAGAAAGATCCTGTGCGTATTCTCGATCACAACGATCGCATCATCCACCACGATTCCCAACGCGAGCAGGAAAGAGAAGAGTACGATCATGTTCAGTGTCCAGCCCATGGCGAAGATCACGATGAACGCGATGAACATCGAGAGCGGAACAGACAACGCAACGAAGAATGAATTTGTTGCACCCATGAAGAACATCAGTACGATGAGAACGAGCACAAACCCGATGATGATCGTGTTGATGAGATCGTGCAGCGTGACACGTGTCTGGTCCGATTGATCGCCGGTGATGGAAACCTTGATGTCGGAAGGAAGCGTTTTATTCGCCTGCATGCGCGCAATGATCGCGTGAATTTTATCAGAAGCATCAATGAGATTTTCGCCAGAACGTTTCACGATATTGAGCGTGATCACATCTTTTCCGTCGAGGCGCGCGTAACTGTCTTTTTCTTTAAAACCGTCAACAACGTTAGCTACATCCTCGAGATAGATCTTCGCACCGGCCTGCGATCCGACCACGATGCGTTTCATTTCGTCTACCGAAGTGAATTCATTCTTGATCGCGAGCGATTGTTTCACACTGTCAACCGTCACCGTTCCACCCGACATATTCAGGTTCTCGTATTGGAGCGCGCGCTGAATGTCACCAAGTGTGAGCGTGGCCGCCTGCATTTTGTACATGTCCACGTCCACCTGTATCTCGCGCACAGGCGCGCCGACCATGTCCACGCGCGTGATCTCTTTCAGCGATTCAATACTGTCTTTGAGTTCGTCTGCGTGTTTCTTCAGGAGTTTGAGATCTTCACCGGCAATGTTCACGTTCATGATCGGGAAATCCGAGAAGTTGATCGCCTGCGCATCAGGACCAGCATCAAGTTTTGCCGGCAGATCTCTTTTCGCTTTGTCGATCGCGTCTTTCACTTTCTGAAGCGCGATATCAGGATTCACGTTCGTGTTGAACTCGACGACCACGTTGCAGAAATCCTGGATGGAATTGCTCGTCACTTTTTTCACACCGGAGATCGACTTGATCTGTTTCTCGAGCGGTTTGGTGACAAGATTCTCCATGTCGGTAGGCGAAGTGCCGAAGTACATGGTGGTGATGTAAACAGTCGGAACAGTGATCTCCGGGAAACTTTCTTTCGGGAGATTCTTGTAATACTGCATTCCGGCAAGCGACAGGAAAATACACAACAGGAAAATGGTCGTCCTGTTGTTGATGGACCAGCTCGTTGGTTTGAATTCTCTGATTTTCTCTAACATAAAATTTCTTATTTCAAGCCGGCATTTTTATTTCACAAGGATCGGGTCACCATCATTCAGGTCGGTATAGCCTTCCGTAATGACACGATCACCTGCAAGAAGGCCCGTTTCAATTTTTGTCATTCCGTTGTAATCATGCGAATAAGTCACTTCACGTTTCTGCGCGACAACTCTTCCGTCTTTCGAAGTAGAAGCGACGAACACAAAAGTTTTTCCGTCGGTGGTTGTCTGGATGGCGCTGGTTGGAATTACCAGTGAAGAATCCTGGGTAAAATCATTTATTTTCAGAACAGCGACCATGTTCGGGAGAATATTTTTCTGCCCGGCAGGAAGAACAACTTCCACACCGAACGTGCGGTTGAGTTTGTTCACGATCTGCCCGGAATAAGTGATCGTCGCATCAATGGTCTGATCCGCATCCGGGATCTCGATCTTCACCGGACAACCTTTTTTTACTTTGGCAATGTATGCTTCGGCCACATCGCCTTTCACACGCAGTTTCGTCGTATTCACAATGGTGATGCTGTTGAATCCTGCAGCAGCGATCTCGCCGACTTTCAATCCGACATTATCCACCACTCCTGCCATCGGCGCTTTCAAAAAGGACAAATCGATCTGTTCCTGCAGAGCGCTCACCTGTTTGTCGAGTGATTCATAATTTCCTTTCGCCTGCATGTACTGCAGTTCCGTTCCGATCTGCTGATCGTGCAATTTCGTTTGACGATCATAAACATCCTTCGCAAGATCGCGCTGCACTTTCAAAGCGCTCAGCTGTTGTACATACACATCCGCGTCGATGGAAGCGAGTACTTGTCCGGCAGAAACCACATCACCCGCCTGCACATTCACGGTCTTCACAAGTCCCGGCATGGTCGGACTCACGGTGACACTTTCATCCGCATCAATTCGACCCTGTATGTCGATGTAATGATCGAACGTGGAATAGTTAATGGTTGTAACAGCGACTGATTTTCCAACAGCAGTGGAATCACCTTTGTCTTTGGCAATTTCCATTTCGAGTTCGGTGATCTCCTTGCGAAGCGCTTCGAACTGCGATTTTTTATCCTTGAGCTGATCTTCCTTGCTTTTCTGTCCGCATGAAACAGCGAAGAAACTGAGAGCAGCGATGATGACGAATGATTTTTTCATAAAATTATTTTGTACTGAATTTTTTTAGTGAGTGAGTAATCCGAGGGATTTATCGTAATCCACTTTCGCGATCACTGCGTTGTAAAGCGCGTCGAAATAATTCGTCTGCGCTTCTTTCAAAGCCGTTTCCGCGTTAATGATCTCGAGATTCGACTGGAATCCCACATCGTATTTTGCTTTCGCCGCGTCCACGATCTGTTGTGCGAGATCCATATTCTCCTTCTGTGACGAAAGTGAAGCGGCTGAATTCTCGAGATTCACTTTCGCAACCGCCTGCTGCATGTCGATCGTTCTTTCCATCAGCAGGAGATTGTTCTGCGCTTTGAGCATTCCGATCTTGTCCTGTGAATAACGATAGTGACGCTGCAGTCCGTCGAAGATGGGCATGGAAACCTGCAGGCCGATCACACCGACGGGGTACCATGGTTTTCCTGGCGTGAAAATGTTGAACGTGGTACGCTGTGCCTGCGCGGTCGCGGTGCCGAAGAACGCAACGGTCGGGAGATAACCCATGCGTTCCGCTTTCATGGTCAGAATACTTCCTTTCAGCTGCATGTCCATCAATTGGTATTCGACACGTTTGCTGTAATCATATTTTCCGCTCGCGACAGTTGTTGGTGCGAACGTGATATCAGAAATGGATTGTGTGAGCGAGAGTTTCGCGCTCTGGTCCATTCCCATCTGGTATTTCAGCAAGACGAGTGAAAGGTCGAGGAGATTTTTCGCGTTCGTCACTTCGGTCGAGAGATTATTATAAGTGACCGTGATGCGTGAATAATCGATCGGCTCCACGAAACCATTATCGAGATAAGCTTTGGTGTCATCTTTCAGTTTTTTCACCGCAGCGATATTCGCATCGAGCAGTTTCTTCTTTTCCATATTCACGAGCACGGTGTAGTAAGCTTTCGTCACATCAGCTGCAGCCTCGATCGAAGTGCGATCCGCATTTTTCTGCGCGAGTCCCTGGTAAACTTTCGCCGCCTGCAATCCCACGATCCACGGTCCGCTGAAAATGAGTTGTGTTCCGGTGAAGGAAAGTGATGCGTTGTACTTCGTTCCGAATTTCACAGGGATGTACGATCCGGCAGGCCCGCCGAAAAATTCTCCGGGAATGAACGATGTTGGAATTTCGAGGTAGTCCTGCACCTGGAAACTCGTGTTCACCTGCGGAAGCGCGATACCGGTCACTTCTTTTACCTTATCGGCAGCCGCCACTTCGTCGAGCATGGCGTTCTGTACGTCGGTATTGTGCGCCAACGCGTAATCGATACACTGCTGCAGCGAATAATTGTACGATGCCGTATCGGTCTGTTGAGCGCCGAGAGAAAAAGCAGCTGCGAGAAAGGAGAGGAGCAGCAATTTCGTTTTGATTGTTTTCATAAGGTTAAGTTGATGCTGTTATGTGGATCGGAACGTTAAGTGGTCGTTTGAGGACTGGTTTTATTTTATGGATGAGAAGAAAATTGGGGGAACGAATTGCGAAATCTGCACGCCTTGGCGTGCAGTGCGAAAATGACGAAGTGCGATGGTGCGGAAAATGCGAAATTCTGTCCTCGCACATTTGGCAATTTGGTACTTCGCCATTTTCGCACGCCTGCCCCGGCAGGCGAGTTCGCAATTCGTTCCCCTATTCATCTTCTATGATCTGTTTATACTTATTAATGAGTTTATGTCCTTTGAGTGTGCAAACGCCGTAGAGGAAATGTTCCGTCATGGCGAGTTGCGCGTCGAGCATTTTGTAATGATCCGGGGGAAAAATTTCCGGGTCGAAGCCCATGTCGATCTCTTCGATGCGCAGTTTGGCGAGGATCTTTGAATTCACATCCATGCGCACGAGTCCCTGTTTCTTCCCGTTCTCCAGCGATTTCACGATCATGCTGTGCACGAAATCATTCCGGAATTTATGCCACAGCGCCCACGACTTCGGGTGGAATTTCCGGAGATCGTAAAAAATGTTCGGGTTGATGTGGTTGAACATCTCGCTCATCTTTTTCATGATCACGAAAATTTCCTCCACCACATTCGCCGTTTCCTTCGCGATCTTCTCAAAATCCTCGTGATCCTGTTTCAGCGCTTTCTCCATGAGCGTGTGCACCACTTCATCCTTGTCCTGGAAGAACTGGTAGATCGTCTTCTTCGACATCGCCAGGTGTTTGGCAATATCGTCCATGGTGATGCTCTTGATCCCGTAACGGAAAAATAGCTCGAACGACGCCTTCAGAATTCGTTCTTTCGGTTCCATCTCTTTTATGCTCTGCGTATCCATGTCTGTTTAAGGATCGCAAAACTATGGAAACATTTTTTGACTACAAAGTTTCCGGAGGGAAAATTTTCATACCTACAGGAGGGGAAAAACGCCAATAAAACCCTTATCAGCTAATTTTTCCGACTTTTGTCCTCCCTAAAGGAGCTTGCTATGAAAATGGAAAAGATCAAAGACCTGCTGGTGTCAACCGAATTGAACCGCGAAGTGAAACTGAACGGATGGGTGAGAAGCGCCCGTGGTAATAAATATGTGCAGTTCATTCATGTCAATGACGGTTCCACGATCAAGAATATCCAGGCGGTTGCTGATGTGGCGAAGTTCCCGGAAGAATTGATGAAACGCATCACAACGGGTTCATGTATCTCCGTGATCGGAACACTCGTTGCTTCACAGGGAAAAGGACAGGCGCAGGAAGTGCAGGCGTCCTCCATCGAAATTCTCGGCGATTGCGATCCGGAAACATATCCTGTGCAGCGTCGCGGAAAAGATGAGAAGGACAAAAAAGTGCAGACACTCCCGCTCGAGTTCCTGCGAGAGATCGCACACCTTCGCCCGCGCACGAATACATTCGGCGCCGTGCTGCGCATCCGCCACGCGATGACGTTCGCCATTCACAAATTCTTCAACGATAAAGGATTTTATAACCTGCACACACCGATCATCACAGCATCCGATGCAGAAGGAGCAGGAGAGATGTTCCGTGTGACCACGCTCGATCTGAATAACCTTCCCCGGACAGAAGAAGGAAAAATAAATTTCGAAGAGGATTTTTTCGGAAGAGAAACCAATCTCACCGTGAGCGGGCAACTGGAAGGAGAAACTGCGGCACTCGCACTCGGAAATATTTATACGTTCGGTCCAACATTCCGCGCCGAGAATTCAAACACGCCGCGACACCTCGCCGAATTCTGGATGATAGAACCGGAGATGGCATTCTATGATATCAACGATAACATGGATCTCGCCGAAGAGATGCTGAAGTTTCTCGTGAATTACGCGCTCCATCACTGCAAGGATGATGTACAGTTTCTCAACGACACGTATGATCCCGCACTCACGGCACGATTGCATTCCGTGATCGAACATCCGTTCACACGGATCTCCTACACGCATGGCGTTGACATTCTCAAGGAAGCAACAGTGAAATTCGAATATAAACCCGATTGGGGAAAAGATCTGCAGAAGGAACACGAGAATTATCTCGTCGAACATTTCGGCGGACCGGTGATCGTGACGGGTTATCCGAAAGACATCAAATCGTTCTACATGAAACTGAATGATGATGGAAAAACCGTTCGCGCGATGGATATTTTATTTCCGTGGATCGGCGAGATCATCGGCGGATCGCAGCGGGAAGATGATCACGATAAATTGCTCAAGCGTGTCCAGGAAATGCACATTCCACAGGAATCCATCTGGTGGTATCTTGAAACAAGAAAATTCGGAAGCTGCCCGCACAGCGGATTCGGATTGGGATTTGAAAGACTGTTGTTATTTGTAACCGGAATGACGAACATCCGCGATGTGATCCCGTTCCCGCGTACTCCGAAGAATGCGGAGTTTTGATTTTTCCAAAAGAAATTGGCCACGGATTTCCTCTGATTAATTAATCTGTGAGAATCTGTGTAATCTGTGGCTAGTAGTCACCTGAATCATCCAGGGTATTATCATTTCTCGCGTTCGTATTTTCAGGAGCGAGAATGAATTTGTCATCCTTCTTCCGATCGTCTTTTTTATTCTTGTCTTTGGACGAAGCGGTATCCGATTTGAAAAATCCGAATTCATTGTGCAGTAATTCGCGCAGATCCTGTTTCTGCTGGTGCACATCTTCTTTGATCCCCTGCCACGCTCCTTTCTTATCGTAACTCATGTCGGGATCACCGATGTAGCCTTTCATGGAAATGTACAAACGTGTGCGGTGTCCGCCATCATCGATCTCTTCTCCGAACTCTTCATTCTTCTTATTGGCCTTCTTCGCTTTCTTCGCATGCAGTTCATCCATGTCGACGATGAAATGATAATCGACGTTGTTGTCAAAATCGTGCGTGCCCGACATCGTCACATTGATCGCGCTCGAGTTGATATCCATTTTCGGAATGTTGATCACACGGTCTTTGATCGTGATCGTGTTACTCAGCTTCGCGAATTTCACATCACGCAGGTCTTCCAGTTTCACAAAACGTGAAAGCGCATCGAGCGGAAGGAAACCGACGAGTTCTCCGTTGGCAATGGAAATATCGGCGTCGGCGTAGATCTTGTGTTCATTCACCGTAAGATCCTTGCTCCACATGGAAGCGAAATTCACGGTTGAAGTCAATTTGCCCTTGATATTATTGTAAGTGATGACCGTATCTTTTCCCTGGCCGAAATTCTCGAACTCGAAGAACATCTTCGTCATGTCGACATTGGTGATGGCCGCGTTGCAGGTGATGAGCAATGAATCTTTCATGGTCGCGTCGATCATACCACTTCCATCGAGCGAACCATCCATGGAATGAAACGTGATCGGATCGGCAACGAGGCGCTTGTTGCTCATCGTGACGACTCCGCTCACATCACTTGCTTCGAATTTCCGGAACTTCACTTTTTTCACCGAGGTGTTCAGGCTCCATCTCATGCGCGACGGAAGATCGAGCCGGTATGAACTGTCGCCGCCAACCGAAGCCGTGTGGTTGTCATCCAGCAATTGATCAAAATCCAGGTTGCGTGAAGAGAGATCGCCACTGATGTTGAGTACTTCTTTATTCGTGAAAATATAGCCGAGCAGATTCTTCACGTTGCCCGAGATCACAATATTGTTCGAGGCGGATTGCGCGGTGAAATTGGAGATGGTCACATTATTCCCGTCGAACGAAAGTCCGCCGCTGATGCTGTCGATCTCATTCTTTCCTCCTTTGATCTTCACTGAAGCTCCTTTCAGTGTTACCTGTCCCGAAGTTTTAAACGTACGGAAATCTGAAACAGTCGGAACGGATGCTGTTGGTTTTCCTGAACCGGAAAAACTGAGATTCATTTTGCCGGACATTTTTTCTATCGTGTCGAGTTGCAGCAATCCCTGCAATTCCTCGAGATCAAGATCGCCGTTCAGTTGCGCGTTGTATTCGGGACGGCTGAATCCCATGAAGGAGAACGATCCGCTGAATTTGCTCTTGTCGGTCGAGGCGGAGAAAGAAGTGAGTTTGAATCCGTCGCTTCCTTTCACATTCGAATAATTTCCGGCCAACGCGACATTGTGCAGGGAGACATTGGTGTTCTTCCTCGAGATGGTTGCGCCTGAATTGATCCCGAAGTCAGCAGTGATGTCGGGCATGGTGGAATCGCTGTAAAGTCCTTTCACTTTTCCATTCAGAAAAAATTCTCCGCTGCTTTCAAAATCCGCGACATCGTCGGCGTAAGAAGAGGGCAGAAGAGAAAGCGCCGAATTGATATCGATGTTCTCGCCTTTCACAGCCAGGTCGAGGGAATAATTCTTTTCTTTTTGAATGGCATTTCCTGTCACATCGAGATCGAGATCAGCAACGGTGAGTTTTACTTTCTGCAGTGTGTACGTGTTTGTCTTGTTGTTCACCTGCAATTCCACATCAGCTGTTGCGGGTTTATCGTTGAAATAAGTCGTTGTTCCCGAGGAGAGTTTGTTGATGTGAATGTCGGCGGTGGATCCGAGATCATAAAGTTCTTCACCGAAATTCCCGGTGAACTCACAATTATTCACGAGCACATCGGCCAGCGTTTTGTCTTTTTTGTTGTGATAATTGAAAGCAACATTTTGCAGCTCCACTTTTTGTATCGCGAAGGAAACATGCGAAGTGTCTGAAGCGGTTGCGGCGGAAGTATCTTCTTTCAGAAAATGATAATTGTCTTTCCCTTTTTCATCCACCCACATTTTCACTTTCGCGTCGTTCAGCGTGATGCCGTGAATGTCGTACTTGCCGTGAAAGAGATCCATGATGTTGAACGAAAGCCCGATCTTTTTCGCCGTGAAAAGTGTGTCCCGTTTTTTTGCGTTGGTCGCATCAAGCGCGCTGATGTCATTGAAGTTCACTGATACATCCGGGAAGCTGCTGATGATGGTGAGATCGATGTTGGCCGGATCGACGATGATGGTGGTGTTCACGCGCTTGTTCACTTCGGCGATCACATAACGTTTCACATCATCCTGGTAGATCCACAAAAGCGTACTGAGCAGTGCGATGAGGAAAATGAAAACGCCGAACGTCCACACAAAAACGCGGAGGATCTTTTTCCACCACGGACGTTTTTGTTTTTCGGGGACTACCGCTATTTCGACCTGCTCTTCAGACATGAGTTCTGCACAGTAAAGTTAGAACGCAGGGCAGAGCGGTTTGGTATGGGAATGCCAAAGGTTGTGAAACGGAGGATGTTAATAGTGATAGACCGGCGTGGCTGAATGGGGTACTAACTACGGACAATCCCGATGGCTATCGGGACGAAACTACGAACCACTAAAGGTCGAATTCGGAGTAGCTATTTCAAACTGTTCGTTTTTCCGCGGTTCGTAGTTTCCTACCGATTCGTAATTGGTACAACCCGTAGTTACTTCCCGGGTTAAAATTTACGCTTGTTGGCCCCAACCTGCATTTTGAGGAAGTTCACTTCTTCTTTCGTCAGGAATCTCCATTTACCGCGCGGCAGATTTTTCTTGGTGAGTCCGGCGTAGGAAACGCGGTCGAGTTTGATCACGTCGTAACCGAGATGTTCGAACATACGGCGCACGATTCGGTTTCTTCCGGAATGCATCACCACGCCCACTTCTTTTTTATCAGTGCCGTCGCCCACGTAACTCGCTTCGTCCGCTTTGATGAAACCATCTTCCAGTTCCATTCCCGCTTCGAGTTTTGCGAAATCATCCTGGCGAAGATTCTTATCAAGTGAAACGTGATAGATCTTGCGGATGCCGTAACGCGGATGCGTCAAACGTTCAGCAAGATCTCCGTCGTTGGTGAGCAACAGCAATCCAACCGTCTGGCGATCGAGTCTTCCTACAGGATAGATTCTTTCGGTGCCGGCGCCTTCCACCAGGTGCAAAACTGTTTTACGTTCCTGTGGATCGTCGGTAGTGGTGATGTAATCTTTTGGTTTGTTCAGCAAAACATACTTCAGCGATTCACGGCGAAGCAACTGATCGCCGTAATGGATCGTGTCGCCGGGAGAAACTTTCGTTCCGAGTTCGGTGACGATCTTTCCATTCACTTTCACTACACCTGCTTCAATGAGATCATCTGCTTCTCTTCGCGAACAAAGACCGGTGTTGGCGATGTAACGATTGAGACGAATGGTTCCTTCTTCGGAGAAAACAGCAGGCTTCAGTTCTTTTTTACCGGAACCTTTGCGTTCCGAATTTTTTTCCACGAATTCATTCGCTTCTTCTTTGTCATCAAATGTTTTCCAGTCAGCGCCGAGTTCTTCCCGTTTGCGATCGAGTTCTTCTCTTCTCCGGCCCGGGCGATTTCCGTATGGTTTGTCTTTGAATGCGCGGCGTTCTCCTCCTTCGGCATTGAAATCATCTTTTTGTCCGAATGGTTTTCGTTCACCAAAAGGCTTTTTGTCACCAAAAGATTTGCGTTCACCAAATGGCTTTCTCTCGCCACCACGTTCATCATTGAATCTTCTCTTTGGACGATCACCATCATCTCTTCTAGGGAAAGATTTTTTTTCACCGAAAGGTTTGCGTTCACCACCACGTTCATCGTTGAATCTTCTTTTAGGCCCGCGTTCCGGAGATTTATCGAAGGGACGGCGATCACCATCATCTCTTCTATGGAAAGATTTTTTTTCTCCGAATGGTTTTCGCTCACCACCACGCTCGTCGTTGAACCTTCTCTTTGGGCGATCACCATCATCTCTTCTTGCGAATGGTTTCTTCTCACCGAATGGTTTTCGTTCACCACCACGCTCGTCGTTGAACCTTCTCTTTGGACGATCACCATCATCTCTTCTTGCGAATGGTTTTTTCTCACCGAATGGCTTTCGTTCACCACCGCGATCATCATTGAATCTTTTCTTTGGACGATCGCCATCATCCTTTCTTCCAAAAGGTTTTTTATCGCCGAAAGGTTTTCTCTCGCCACTGTTCCCGTCACTTTTGCCGCCACTCCTTTTACCGAATGGTTTTTTCCCGGAAAAACTTCTTCCGGGACCTTTTTTCCCTCTTGAATAAGCCATTGTTGATCTCTTTTTTTAAGACAGCACAAAGGTAGGGCTTTATTGCCCCTTTACTCCATCGTCCTCTTCACGATCGCCGAAATATATTTTCCCACGATATCAAATTCCAGGTTCACCACATCTCCTTTCCTGATCGAACGGAAATTGGTGTGCTCGAATGTGTAGGGAATAATAGCAACAGAGAATTCATCATCGGTCGGATCCACCACGGTGAGTGAAACGCCGTTCACGCAAACAGAACCTTTTGAAACAAGAATGCCGGAATTTTTATCAAAATGGAAACGGAAAATGTGACTGCCATTCTCATTTCGTACGCTCACACATTGCGCGGTCGCATCCACATGTCCCTGCACAATGTGCCCGTCGAACCGCGCATCAGCACGCATACAGCGTTCAAGATTCACCCCGTCATTTTTTTTCAGCGAACCAAGATTGGTCACGCGCAGTGTTTCCGCGATCGCTGTTACGATGTAATGATCGGAATGGATCTTTGCTACGGTGAGACAAACGCCATTGTGGGAAATGCTCTGATCAATTTTCAGTTCTGAAAGGAAAGCGCAGGAAACACCGAAATGAATATTGGTTCCTTCTTTTTCAATCGATACGACCTTGCCGGTGCCTTCTACAATTCCTGTGAACATAGATCAATGGAACTGGCCGATGTCTTTTCCGAAGAGATGAACGAATCCTTTCAGCTCACGCGGAACGATCCCGCTCAGGTGGATCTCGTCAACTACTGCCGTGTAGTAATAAACTCCATCCGAGCAGAGTTTATGCGTGGTCATATCGCGACCATCCCATTTGATGGCAGGATCCTTTGTTTCGAACACCAGCACGCCCCATCTGTCGTAGATCCTGATGTCGACATCCTGGATATACTGGTATGGGAATGGAATGAAGAGATCATTGGTTTCGTCGGCGTTCGGGGTGAATACGTTGGGCAGTTCATAGATCGGGCAATTGTCGACACACACCACGTTGCTCATCGCGCTCTGGTTTCCGAACGTGTCGAGTGCCGTCACACCATAACATCCGGCGACAGAGAAAAGATTGGAGAATGTGTACGTTGTATCGCCGGCAGCAGAAAGCGTCATGATCACCGACATAGAACCGGAATCCGTTTCTGTATACCAGATGTTGTAAGAAACCACATCATCCGTTCCGCAATTCATGTTGTCGGGATTTGTCCACGTCAACTGATTGATCGCCTGGTAGCAATCGGAATTCACAGTTAGATTTGGTGGACATGGAGGAGTCAGATCGGCCGGGGTCGCGCACACACGCTGTGAACGATTGTACAATTCAGGAGGAA
>DATJEX010000353.1:0-4379 GCA_035496135.1 Bacteroidia bacterium | reverse complement strand
GGGTTTTCTTCCGAGGAGAATTTTCCCATTTTTGCGGATCACCACATCAACAGTCGCGAAAACGGTGGGATATTTTTTCTCGGCCATCAGCAGTATTTATTTACTGAGCGAATTGAAATGCCACTCCACCTCTTTATTCGGAGTGCTGCTGTAATCGGTGTACTTCATCCAGAATTCCTTGTTCTTCAATTTCAGGATCGTCCATTCCGTCGCAGTGTTTGAACTTGTCTTTGTGAGGATCAAGGTTGATTTATCACGGCTGAAATTCCACGTGCCCGTTTCGCTGTAGTTGAAAATTCCATTGATGGTATAAGTGATCGTGTAATCACCTTCAGCAGTGAACACAAGTAAATATCCCTGCCGGGCATTCTGGTAATCGGACGTCTTATCCACACCGTCTTCCGATACATAATGTATTCCCCAGGAACCGGTGAGGCGATGTGTCTTTGTGTGAATGGAAAACACCGGCCCGTCCTCGTATTTTTTGCAGGAACCGAAGAGTGCAAGGATCAGAAAGGGAACGAAAAAATATTTTTTCATCGGAATTGGGTAAGCGAATTTACGCAAAAGGGAATCAGAAGCGATCTTATGACTCATTTTGTTCCGGAATCATTTTTCTGCGCGATCGGCGAAATCTGCGTGAAAAGATGTTGCTCGCAGATAACGCTGATGCCGCAGATCATTTGGTCCATTCAGAAATGCAGTCCGATCACAGTTATATCATCCGTCTGCTCTTCTTCCTGTTTCCAGTTATGCAATGCATATTCGAGGAATGACGACTGTTCTTCACCGCTCATTCCGCCGAGAGAAAGCAGCAATTCACGGAACGACTTTTTACCGAGTTTCTTATTGCGTTGGCCACCGAACTGGTCGGAATAACCATCGGAGAAAATAAAAAGCGTATCGCCTTCCCGGACATCGATCACACGATCCGAGAATTTTTTCTTCATGCCCGAATAAAATCCGATCGGCCATGGATCACCACTTTGCTCGAGCATTTCATTGCCACGCTGTATCAACAACGGCCGGCCAGCACCGGCGAATTCCACCTTGCGTTCTTTTTTCGTCACGCGAAGCAAAGCCACATCCATTCCGTCGGCATACGGATCAGAATCGTGATCATGGTTCAGCGCGCGGTAAAGTTCCTGGTCCGTTTCATGCAGAATTTCAGAGAGTGATCTGATCTTTTTATTCATGAATATTTCGCGGAAGATGGAATGTGATAACACCGAGAGCAACGCACCCGGCACGCCATGACCCGTGCAATCGATGAGCGCGACGTAGATCTCCTCTTCCGTTTCGTGCATCCACCACCAGTCGCCACTCACAATGTCTTTCGGTTTGTAGAAAACGAATGAATCGGAAAAATATTTCTGCAACGCGGAAGGCGAAGGCAATATCGCATCCTGGATCCGTTTCGCATAACGCAGACTCGCTTCCATCTCGCGATTGCGGTCCGCGAGATCGCTCGTGCGTTTTTCCAATTGCTGTTCTTTCAATTTTCTCTCCGTGATATCGTAACCGATGCCCATGAGTTTTCCGTCATCGGCACGCGATGTTTTCCAGAGTATCCATTTCTGTCCGCCCCACGCCGTACGCAGCAATCGCTCGTATGGAACAGTGACAGACGAACCGCTGGTGACGCCGGAAAGATGCGAGAGAATATTTTCCCGTTCATCGGAATTAATTCCGGTGTAAGCGAACCATCCTTCGCCCAATAATTTTTCCGGTTGGAATCCGAGTACGTCTTTCACTGACGAGCTCACGTATTCAGCCTTTCCATCGTTGTCGACTACCACAACAATGGCTCCTGAATTCTCGATTGTTTTTTCATGAACGGTTCTCATGTAAAAATAGATTGCATCCGCTGAAGCGGATAATTTGTATTCCAGTAAAAGTTCTGTTGAATGTTGTTTATCGGTTGATCACCGTAAACATGAAAATGGCGCAGCCATAATAACCGGTAATTCGGTTATTCCTGGTAAAGGAGAATGTATGTTGCTGCGTTTTCATTTTGGAAATGATGGGGCGAAATTAAGAAGAATAATTGAACACCCAAGTATTCAATTGCATACCGCCTACCACCTACTGCTTAGTATCCCAGGATCGGCCCCAGCCACTTCTCCGCTTCTTCAAACTTCATTCCTTTTCTCTTAGCATAATCCTCCACCTGGTCCTTCGAAATTTTTCCGGTTCCGAAGTAGTGTGATTTCGGATTTGAGAAATACAATCCACTTACAGCGGCTGTCGGATACATTGCGAGACTGTCGGTCAATTCCAGCCCGATCTTTTTGTGCGCGTCGAGTAAATTGAAAAGCGTTGTTTTCTCGGTGTGATCCGGTTGTGCGGGATAACCCGGCGCAGGACGAATGCCGTGATACGCTTCGTTGATGAGATCTTCATTGGAGAAATGTTCGTCTTTCGCGTAACCCCAGAATTCCTTGCGCACACGCTCGTGCATGCGTTCCGCGAATGCTTCCGCGAGACGATCGGCTATCGCTTTGAGCATGATGGCGGAATAATCATCGTGATCCTTTTCGAAGAGTTTCACTTTTTCATCCACGCCATAACCTGTGCACACGGCAAATCCACCGATATAATCGTTCACACCTTTCGGCGCGAGAAAATCGGCGATGGAAATATTCGCGTGGCCTTCCGGTTTTTTGGTTTGCTGGCGGATACCATGGAATTGCGCGACAACATTTTTCCGTGAATCATCCGCATATACTTCCATCGAATCGTCATTCACCGTATTCGCCGGCCACAACCCGATGACCGCTCTTGCGCTGATCCATTTCTCTTTCACAATTTGCTTCAGCATTTTCTGTGCATCATCAAAAAGTTTTTTCGCTTCATCACCGCGGTCTTTGTCCTCGAATATTTTCGGGTAACGGCCTTTCATCTCCCAGCTGTGGAAGAATGGTGTCCAGTCGATGTACGGTACCAATTCATCCAGCGGGTAATTCTCAAAAACTTTTGTTCCGGTGAAAGTCGGCGTGACAATATGCGCCGCGTCCCAGTCAATTTCGAATTTATTGTTTCTCGCTTCGGCGATCGGAATGAATTTATGCTGGCCCAGCGCTTTTGAATTCTGTTCACGCACACGCGCGTAATCCAGTTCCACATCCTTCACAAAATTCGCACGCAGATCATCTGAAATAAGATTGCTCACCACCGGAACACTTCGCGAAGCATCGTTCACGTGAATGACCGGATGAGAATAATTCGGCGCGATCTTCACCGCGGTATGAACTTTGGAAGTCGTCGCTCCGCCGATCATCAATGGCAATTTGAATCCCTGGCGCTCCATCTCTTTCGCCACGTGAACCATTTCATCCAGCGAAGGAGTGATCAGTCCGCTCAACCCGATGACGTCGACATTTTCCTTTTTCGCCGCTTCAAGAATTTTTTCACAGGAAACCATCACACCAAGATCCACGATCTCATAATTATTACAAGCGAGTACAACGCCGACAATATTTTTTCCGATGTCGTGCACATCTCCCTTCACAGTCGCCATCAAAACTTTTCCGGCAGCGCGTGAACCAACAACTTTCTCCGCTTCGAGATACGGCGTGAGATAAGCCACCGCTTTCTTCATCACGCGTGCGCTCTTCACGACCTGCGGCAAGAACATTTTTCCCGCGCCGAAAAGATCGCCTACTACATTCATTCCATCCATGAGCGGGCCTTCGATGACGTGAAGTGCTTTCGGAAAATTCTTCCGCGCTTCCTCTACATCTTCTTCGATGTGATCTGTAATTCCCTTCACGAGTGAATGGGTCAATCGTTCATTCACGCTTCCTTTTCTCCATTCTGTATCTTTCTCTGTCTTCTTCGCTCCTGCTCCGCCTTTTACTTTCTCGGCGTAATTGATCAGTCGCTCCGTTGCTTCATCATTTCTATCGAGGAGAACATCTTCAACGAGCGTGAGTAATTCTTTAGGAATATCATCATAAACCTGCAGTTGTCCCGGATTTACAATGCCCATGTCCATTCCTTCTTTCACGGCGTGATAGAGAAATGCAGAGTGGATCGCTTCACGCACATGATCATTGCCGCGGAAAGAAAAAGAAACGTTACTCACACCACCACTCACTTTCGCATGCGGAAGATTTTCCTTGATCCATTTGGTTGACTGGAAAAAGTCGAGCGCATTTTTCCTGTGCTCATCCATTCCGGTGGCAACAGGAAAAATATTCGGATCGAAAATGATATCCTGCGGAGGGAAATGAACTTCATTCACGAGAATATCATAAGCACGTTTGCAGATATCAATTCTCCGCTGCAATGTATCGGCTTGTCCCTGTTCATCGAACGCCATCACAATGACCGCGGCTCCGTACATCTTGATCAGGCGTGCCTGCTTTTTGAATTCC
>DATJEX010000352.1:0-9978 GCA_035496135.1 Bacteroidia bacterium | reverse complement strand
GTACAGCCATGCGCTCGCCTGCAATTCGCGGATCTCACCGGTTTTCCTTTTATGAAATCTTTTCTCAATGAGAATGAGCGGCCAGAGCAATAGTGAAAGCCAGATGAAAAAGAAATGGGAATCTCTATTTGATTTGAATCTCCATTCGAAGATTTCAATTACTCCGGGAAAGTCGATACGGTGTCCGTCTTTCATGCTGAAATCGGCGCGGTGACGATAACCGATATCGAAAAGGGAAAGTGTGTCCTGATGTTCGAGAAAAACTTCTTCCTGCCAGGATCTGTATCCGAAATGGAATTTTTCCTTTCCGTTTTCATCCACTAAACGACATTCACTATACCAACCCGGTTTTGAAAAACTTCCGTCCTCCACTTCATAGATCTCCAACACTCCCGAAGGCAGAAAGACCATATCATCCGGCAACGTATCCTTCCTGTTGAAATCTTCCTGGTAAAACGAATTTTCACTCTGCCAGCTTTTGAATTGCGGGAAGAACGTGACCGCATTACCATGCAGATCTGTATTGTCATTGTACTTCATGTTGAAAGCCTGGAGCGCGCCCGGAAATTTTTTCTCTTTTATTCCATCGCAGGAAAAGGAAAATAATCTGTGCTTGTCAAAATCCCTGTAAACAATTCTTCCGCCAAATTCGTAATCTCCGCCTTCCATCTGAATTGAATCCAATCGGAGACTGTCATCCGTACTGTCCAGTTTTACTTCGCAGATGTCATTATAATTCATTCCATAAAGATGATCGTCACATTCATAATAGTAATAAGGCATCAGGTGGTAATCGTGGGTGCTGCTAACATGGTAAACGGATGAAGTAACAATCCGGAAGTCAGGTGAAAAAACTCTGAACGTGACAGAATCGGATTCCCCGTAATCAAAAGTGGATGTTGCGACAAATGCATTCTGCCTGGCGCTGTAAAAAACAGATCCCATATTCTCCTTTCCCGGAAAAGGTTGTCCGCGGTAGATCACTTTTCCATTCTTTACAGCAATGACAGTGTACGGTTCATGGAAATAATTTCCTTCGAAACTGAAAACTTTTGTGCTGCCGTCAGTAGCGAATCCGGATAAGTTGATCGAATAAGAAGAGGAAGTATCGATCAATACGCTGTCAACGAGTACTCCATCACTGAGCCTGCGCACAAAAAACATATTGCCGGGTTGCCAGCGCTCGTGGTACACATATTCGCTGTCGTAAGCGATGGTCCTGAATAAATTGTATTCGGGTGCATTCTTCACTTCAGACATCGGAAGCGGAAGAAAGAAAACGGCGAAGATGATCAGCTTCACAATTCCGATCCAGGAGATCCACGCGATCGTTTTGCAGATGATCGTGAGTGTGCGGTTCCTGAATTGCCGCGACATGATGAAAATGCTGAGTAGTAAAAGGAGAAGTAATCCGATGGCGATCCACATGGGGCAATGCTTTGATCAAATCTACGAAGTTCCGCTCAGCATCGATCACAGCATTCAGCCCGAAACGTCGTGATCACAACCGTATTCCCATCACGAGAATGTCATCCGTTTGTTTGAGATCGCCCTGCCAATCCTTCAATTTCTTTTCGAGGATATCTTCCTGTTCGGAAAGATCGTGATCGAGTATCTCCTGCAGCTGATCGATGAAGTTTCTCGTCTGAAATCTCTTTCCTTCTTTTCCTCCGAACTGATCGGCATAACCATCGCTGCAGAGATAGAATGTGTCACCTTCGTCATATTGAATTTCGTGCTGCTCGAATTCGCGATCAGGAAACGGATGAAAACCTCCGATGCCGATACGATCGGGCTTTATCACCGTGAGTGTTCTCTCGCGGAAATAATACAGCGGCATGTGTGCTCCGGCGAATTGAAGTTTACGCACACGTTTGTGTATCGTGCACACACCGATGTCCATTCCGTCGTTACTGCGGTTATTATCCTTGTCTTTCCGAAGCAGCTTGAACAACGCTACATTCATTTGCTCAAGGATCGCCGCAGGACTTGTAATACGCCGCTGACCGACGATCTCATTGAGAATATTGCTCCCTATCATGGACATGAGAGCGCCGGGTACACCATGCCCCGTACAATCGGCAGTGATCACCACCAGTTTATCATCGATCTCGCTGAACCAGTAGAAATCGCCGCTGATGATGTCTTTCGGTTTGTAGAGAATGAATGATTCCCGGAAAAGTTCTACGAGGCGATTTTTCTCCGGAAGAACGGCATCCTGGATCAGCTTCGCATAATTGATGCTGTCGGTGATATCCTTGTTCATCTGTTCGATTTCCTCGTAAGCGGATTTCAACCGTGTGTGCAGCGATTCCACCATTTCCTTTTCCCGTTTGATCTGCCGTTTGGCAAGACAATTCGCCATCGCGGCGGGCAATCGCGTCAGACTGCTTTTCAGGATATAATCATCGGCTCCTTCTTTCATGCATTGAACGGCAAAATCTTCGGAGACGGTTCCGGTGACAAGGATGAACGGAATATCGTGATAGATCTTTCTTGCGATCCGCAGCGCTTCGATCGAATTGAAAGCCGGCAATGAATGGTCGGATAAAATGATATCGGGAGGATGCGCATCAAGTTCTGCTACATATTCATTTTCACTGTCCGCCACATGAAGATTGAAAGAAAGCTCTGCCTTCTTCAATTGGCGTTCCAGCAATTCTACGTCGTGCTCACTGTCTTCAAGCAGTAGAATATTCATCGGCCTGTTCAAACTTTTCATCATAAGCCATCTCGATTTGGGATTATTCAGCTCAATCGGGGTAATTAATTATTATTTCAAATTTGTCTGCTTAATCAACTGTTTATCATTAATAGTTCATAAAAAGTAATTATTCAGAAAAATAACCAGTATAGTATTCTGAATTATTTGAATTCGATACATGGGATTTATTTTTCGATTGTTGGGCGATAAAATCACTGTTTGAATCATGTGGCAAATGGATGAAGCTATCCTGCGTATCCCGAATCCTTACCTTCGCATTCCAATGTCGAAATACAAACCAACCGTTTTTGAGAAGGTGGAGATCACCGCTGCGGCGGCCGAAGGAAAATCACTCGCGCGTGTCGATAACCGGGTGATCTTTGTGAGCAATGCTGTTCCGGGCGATGTGGCGGATATCCGCATTACGGGAAAAAAGAAAAAATTCTTCGAAGGAACGGCCATCCATTTCCACACCCTGTCGGATAAGCGGACCAAACCGGAATGCAAACACTTCGGTTTGTGCGGCGGATGTAAATGGCAGCATCTCGATTACCAATGGCAATTGCATTACAAACAGCAGCAGGTCATTGATGCTTTCACGCGCATTGGTAAAATCAAATTTCCGGAAGTGATGCCGATCCTCGGCTCGAAAGAAATTTACAATTACCGCAATCGTCTCGATTTTTCCTTTTCCGATAAAAAATGGCTGACGATCGAGGAAATTCAGAGCGGAAAGGATTTTGACCGGAAGGCGCTCGGCTTTCATATTCCCGGAACGTTTGATAAAGTGCTCGACTTGGAAGAATGCCGGCTGCAGGGAGAACTTTCTGAACGCATCCGGAAGTTCGTGCGTGAATTCACATCTGATGAAGATTACCCTTATTTCAATATCCGCGATCATCACGGCATGATGCGTACACTGGTGATCCGTACTTCATCCATCGGCGAAACAATGGTGATCGTTCAGTGTTTCGAAGAACGTAAAGAAGCGAGAGAAAAATTACTGAACGCGATCGCGGAAAAATTCCCGGAGATCACTTCGCTGATGTACGTGATCAATCCGAAAGGAAACGACACGTTCAACGACCTGGAAATTCACTGCTTCAAAGGGCGTGATCATATTGTTGAATCGATGGACGCTTCGACTGGCGCTCAGCGTGACGCATTGCGTTTCAAAGTCGGGCCGAAATCATTTTACCAGACGAATTCGGCGCAGGCTTTTGAATTGTATAAAGTGGCGCGGGATTTCGCGGGATTGACCGGGACCGAAAACGTCTATGACCTTTACACCGGAACAGGAACGATCGCATTGTTCGTGGCCAGGCAGGCGAAAAAAGTTGTGGGTGTGGAATGGATCGAGGCGGCGATCGCGGATGCAAAGGAAAATGCGAAGCTGAATAACATTCACAACACGGAATTCTTCGCCGCCGATATGAAAGATATTTTCGATGATGATTTCATTTCGAAGCATGGAAGACCGGATGTGATCATCACCGATCCTCCGCGCGTGGGCATGCACGAGGATGTGGTGCGGAAACTCGTCTCATCAGGTGCAAAGAAAATTGTTTATGTAAGCTGCAATCCTGCCTCACAAGCACGCGACCTCGCGATCCTCGATTCAGCATACGAGGTGACGAAGGTTCAGCCGGTGGATATGTTTCCGCAGACGCATCATGTGGAGAATGTTGTTTTGCTTACGAAAAGGTGAAAGGGAATGTGAATGTGAAAGGGAATCATTCCAGGATGAAACGCCCTTTAAGCATTTCGTTTTCGCCGGTTATTGTCCAGAAATAAATTCCGGGAGCCAGGTCTTGTTTTCTTAAACTGATCCCGGATCCTTCAAACGAAACGGTTCGTGCGATCTTCCCATTCACATCATAAACAGTCAATGCATAAGTCCTGCCCTGCTTCAACCGGCTGGATCGAATGTTCACTTCATCATTAGAAGGAACAGGAAAAACATCCGCACTATTTTCATTCGGTATTTCAAACACTGGAGCGGCACAGGTGGTTGCAACCTGAATTCCCCGGATGAACGGAGGAGTGTAATACCAATACGAAGGAAGATGTGAATTCATAATGGTATTCGCATGACTTGAATTCAACACAAGGTCTGAAAGCGGAACCGAATCAGGAAGAAGATTGCATCCACCGGAGTTACCAAGCGAATCCATCTTGACCACCCAGCCATCGGTGAGTCCGAATCCGGAATTTTTCATCAAACCTGCAGCCATAAAACCGCCATCGGTGGTCTGACTCGTCCCCCACAACGCATCTTCATAGTTCCCTCCATATTTCTTCGTCCAGAGCGTATCTCCATTTGCATCGATCCTTACCAGGAAGGCATCTGTATTATTGGGAGATCCTGAATAATAAGTTCCTGAAAGAAGGAAACCATCATCTGCTGTTGGCGTGATGAAACAACCATTGTAAGACTTGATCGAGCTGCCATATTCTTTCGCCCAAAAAACATTTCCGGCTGAATCGATCTTTATTGCAACATAGCCACGCGGAAAAGAAATATTGGCCCCGATAAGGTAATTACCATCTGCGGTCTGCACAAAATCAGCCACGATAAGTGATTTGGTTGCGATATCGAATTTTTTCGTCCAGAGCGTATCACCGATCGAATCAAGTTTTACGAGATATACATCTTCGCTGGAAGATCCTCCATAAGTACCTGCAACGAGGAAACCACTGTCTGCTGTTTGAATGGGTATTCCCCAGTAGTCGTCATAAATTCCCCCGTAAATGCTGTTCCATTCGAGATTACCAATACCATCTGTTTTGAAAACAAATACATCCAACCCGGTTCCTGAAGGATGATCGCTGGTAAATCCGCCCACGATATATCCTCCGTCTGCGCACTGCGAGAGAGCACCTAAATTATACGTTGCGCCCGTGTTCGCATAATAGTTTTTATTCCAGGTGATATTCCCGGAAGAATCTGTTTTGGTCAGGAGAACGATATTGGTTGATGAATTGATCGCGGTACCGCCGATGATGTAACCTCCATCCGCCGTACCACGGAGGTAAAGCCCTTCTTCATTATCAATTGTTCCGATGACCTTCGTCCATAACGTATCACCGGCTTCATTCGTCCTGATCAATAATTCATCACCTGCACCATGACCTTCACTCTCCGTGTAGCCGAGAAAGGTGTAAAAACCTGCAGGCTGCTGCACTACGTCGAACAACCGGTCTTCACCGGAACCGCCGATCAATTTCTGAAAATCATTTTGAGCGCTGAGCGATCCATAAACAAAAATCAAAAGAGCAAAAAGGGTTGGTCTCATTTGATAAATATAGAAAAAACGCAATCCGCCCGGCCTGTAATTTCATAAGTGGTCGTGTTCCGACAGGCAAAGCCTATTGAGCTCCTGGTTTTATTACAGGGTAAATAAGAGACAGGATCAGTGTACCTCACCTGAGAATGCTTCCGGATCCTTCGGAATATCTTTTGCAATCGTCACATAACCGGGAACAACCGAATCTTTTTTATCTGTCAATACAAATGCGAACGGCAGGTAGTATTGATAATTCTTTCCTTTCGGCCCACGAAGCGCATCGGTAAAACACGCTGGAATCTGGCGTAAGACTCTGGCCGCTTCCCTGTACATTCCAAGACATTGTTTGACTGAATCGCCGATAAGGGTGATGTTATTTACCCATGCACTGTCATTGACCGTAAATGAATAAATGAATTTCAATTGCATTCCCATATCTCTTTCCATAAACGGAAACTTTACATTCTTGCTCATGTATCTTACCAGATCACTATCGATTGAGATCCATTTCTTCAATCTGACCGGCCCTAAGCCAATCGCGGTATCGCAGATGAGTTTTCCATCTGCCCGATAAATCAAGGAACTGTTCGTTGAAACGAATGAACAACAGATGATCACAAAGAGGGTAACTGCAATTTGCCTTTTCATCGTAATACTGACGCTTTTCAACCCAAAATTCCATAATTAAAGCCATTGGCAAAGCCGTAACAGCCGTTTATCCCCAAAGTTCACTGCGCGACGATAATTTCTTAACTTTAAGGTGCAAATGAAGCAATTGGTCCGCCCTCTTCTTTTCATTGCCATTCTCCTGTTCTCCGTTCAGGCTGATGCGAGAACGTATCACCCTCGTACGATCAAGACGAAGAATCTGACCGGAAGTGGTGATGGTGACGGCGCCAACGATGCGAGTGTCAAACTCCCGATCGGTTTTCCTTTCGAATCAACAGAATCTTCCTCTTCCGGTACCGAAACTTCTGCAACCAAATCGAATATCGTTTACACCTTCGATATCCAGGATGATATTGGCCCGACTGTTCTTCACCAGACACGCAATGCTCTTGCTGAAGCGCGCGACATGAACGCGGATTATGTGCTCATTCACATCAGCAGCACGGCCGGCGCGATGGATGCGGCCGAAGACATCAAAAACGAGATCAATAATTTCGGAAAGCCCGTTCTCGTTTACATGGACAACAAAAATATTCCTGCGAGCCAGCTCATCTCCGCGGCTGGTGACAGTGTTTATCTCCGCAACATCACTTCTGCTATCAACGCCAAAGATTTCAATCGCAAGCCCGTCAATACCTCGATCGCCGCACAACGGAAAGCAGAGAAATTCAACACGGTCACGCTCACCACATGGGATGCTGATCCCCATTCGGGAATGATCTCCAGGCATCCGAAAAGTTTCTTCCCGCTGAGCGAAGCAAATTCCGGGGTTGACGCTGTTTTATTTCACGCGGGCCTTTCGGATCTCAAAGTGGTGGAATACAAGGAAACATTCATTTCTAAAATGGTGGATATGCTCCTCTCACCTGCCGCCGGATTTTTCCTCGCCCTGCTTTTCTCCTTCATCATCGCACTCCAGAAAAGAAGTTCGTTCCCCGGACCTGTAACGTTCCTCATGATCATTATTCTTCCGTTCGTTATTTATCCCCTCTATACAGGCGGACTTGCGAAAATGTGGGAACTCGGATTACTCCTGCTGATGAGTTCACTGCTGCTGCTGCTCCGTAACAGGAAAGAATATGTGCAGCAATTCTTATTGTTGGGACTCGCGTTCGCTTTCTTCCTCTGCCGAAGCGGTGATTTTCTGCTCTTCGTCAACAGCAGTGCAGCGTGGCAGTTCGCGCTTTCTTTCTTCGCTGTTTTCACCGGCGGCAACCTTCTCCATCTTTCACGCTGGTTCATTCAGCGTTTCCGCAGCGGAACAAACACTTCGCTGAATTACCAGCTCCATTCCTGATCATTTCTCTTTCGAACCAATGAAGATCCTGTTGGGTGCGTCACCCAGCTGAATTTCGTGTATGATGAGTTCGGGGAATATCTTTCTGAAACGCTTCTCAAAAACATCTTCGCCGGAATGAGGCGCGGGCATTTCATTAAAGACCACTTTTCCTTTTTCTGTCAATGCATTTCTCAGTGCGGTGAGAAATTCTTCCGTCTTGCAGGATTCCGGAACTTCTTCCTCCACGAAAATATCTACAGCGATGAGATCGAATTGTTTTGTATTCGTTCGTATGAATTCTTCCGCACGCGCGTGGATCAATTCCAGTTTTGGGATTTTTACTGTATCAAAATGTTCTTTCCCGATGGTAATGATCATTTCATCCGCTTCCACGGCGGTGATCGGGCAATCGAAATGATATTCTTCGCGGATGATCTTCGTGATGCTTCCCACTCCGAAGCCGAGAATGAGAACGGATGACGGCGGATCTTTTTCCAACCGGATCTTCCTGAATCCTTCCTGGAAGACTGTATGCAGCGCTCCGAAAGAATAATTGACACGTCCGGCATTGAGCACTTTCACTCCATTCTCGATCGTCACTTCGAGTACCGGGGAAATTTCGCCTTTGTACGAAGCGACTTTCACCGGCAGCATCCAGCTGAGTATTTTTTTCAGAGCAGCCATAACGTTTCCGGGTCGCCTGCCCCGATCGCGAAGAAACCTACGAGTGCGAAGAAGATCGCGATGAAACTCGCGACGATATTGAGATAAAGCATTCCTACAAAAAGGCATCCCGCATTCGTTCCCGGCGGTGTCGATCGTTTGTAAAGGCGAAGCGCCAGCCAGGCGAAGAGTGCGGAAAGGATCGCGAGGAGAAAATGAAGGAATGCACGTTGTACCGCAGAGAATGGAAGATGCGCGAAGACGATGATGTTGTAAGAGAATCTAACAACGAACGACAAGAGGAAATACCAGACCGCACTGCGGCGAACCATTCTTGAACTCATAACTCTTTGCCTCCGCAATTTTCGTAAAACTTATTCAGGATCTCCCGCTGATGGTTCAATTCTGCCTGCGTGATATTCTTTCCGGCCACCTCGCGGAACTGATCGACGCATTTCGCGCATCGCGCGAGTGTCGCTTTTCCCTTTGATGTCAGTCGCACCTGGATCTTCCGTTTATCACTTGCAGAAGCAGTGCGCTGAACAAGCTTTTTCTCTTCGAGCAGCGCGAGTATGCGCGTGATGGAAGCCGGATCTTTCGCCGAGAGTTTTGCAAGTTCCGACTGGCTCACTTCATTCTTCCTGCTGATCTCTTCCATCACGATCCACTGGTCGACAGTGATGTCGGCTTTTTTCGCGTTGAGCATTTCCTGGAAAACGGATTTCGACTGGCGAAGTGTTCGTTCGAGGAGATAGATGAAAGATCCTGATCTGTTATTCTTCATGCGAGCTTCCTTTCTTTCGTGGAGAAGAATAATAATCCGAGATAGATGAGGCCGCCGTTGATGATGAGCAATTCATTCCCGAATTTATATCCCCCGAGGAAAACATTTGCTTTATCGAGACGCGAGATCAATCCGACAATGAAGCAGATCGCAGGGATGACAATGGAAATAATAACTGCGGCTTTGTTGTTCACCTGCCGCTTCGTGAGAATTCCGAAGGCAAATAACCCGAGCAGCGGGCCATAGGTGATCGTGGCGAAGAAAAGAATATTGTCGATAACAGAACGATCAGTCGCCGCATTCAGAACGAGAATGGTGATCAGCAGCAAACACGCGAAGGAAAGATGAACCCGTTTTCTTGTTTTCACTTTCTGTTCTTCAGTCCGGAAATTTTCTTTCCTGTTGAATCCGAGGAAGTCGATGCAGAACGATGCGGTCAATGCTGTGAGTGCTCCATCGGCACTCGGGAAAGCGGCCGAGATCAAACCGATGATGAAGAACAAAGCGGAAACAGTGCCGAGTGAATTCAGCGCGATGTGCGGGAATAATTCATCCGCACGCAAGTCTCCGACCTTAACAGCATCATATATTG
>DATJEX010000351.1:0-4505 GCA_035496135.1 Bacteroidia bacterium | reverse complement strand
CCCGGATCAAAATCCACGGTTTGACTGAAAGAGCCGGAGACAAAAACATTTCCCGAAGAATTCACCGCGATGCCATAACCGATATCGCTTCCTGCTCCCCCGATTGTTTTCGCCCATGCAAGACTTCCCGATGGATTGAGTTTGAGAACGAAGACATCTTCCATTCCCTGGTTGAGTGTCGCCGTGTTTCCGCTTCCCGGATCGAGATCGGCCGGCATACTGATGAACGAACCGGTGACGTAAACATTTCCTGTTGCATCAATGCACACCGCGTTGCCTTTGTCACTCGCGCTTCCTCCCGCGTTCTCTGCCCAATCGAGCGGCGGAATCTGCGCATGCATGAAGAGCGAATGGAAGAATAAAAAAGTGAACGCAAGAGTTTTTTTCATTTAGTGTTTTTTTTATTCTGTCTCCAGGCGCTCCATCCGATGAGTGCCATGAAAACTCCGCCACCCAATAAAAATTCGGGAATCCGGAAATCGAGAAGTGTTGCTTTTACATCGTGGACCACCTCGACTCCGGAGATCATCAGGGAAGATGTGCCGCTCTCATTCCGCATGAGCAATGTGCACAATCCTAAAAAGAAACAAACCACTGAAAAACCAAAGAGCAGTTTGGGGTTGCTGAAGGGGCCGTACATTCAATTCTGTTTTTGTTGCTCCGCTTGTTTATTCTGTTTGGCCGCCAATAATCCACGCAAACCGATAATGAGTCCGCCAATGACAAAGAATCCTGATAAGCCGTAGCGTCCTAACAGTTCATACAACCGGTGAAAAATTTCCACACCGAAGATGGATACGCCCTGGTCTTTCAGACTGTCGTAGGCGAAAAAGAAAATTATTCCGATCACAATGCACAAGGCAGAGAAGATCATGACGCCTTTCGGGCTTTTGTTGAAGAGGTTGAGCATGGAGAGAGGTTTTGGTAAATATAGAAGAGTTAGAGTGATTTAAAGAAGTGAAATTGGGTTCAATTTCCTAAATTTGTCCATTATGAAGCAGGTAACTGTAACTGTTGAGAATTCGAAGTATAAATTCTTCATGGAATTAATGAAGAGCCTGGGTTTCGTGCATGTTTCGGAAAAGAAACAAATCAATAAAGAGAAGGAAAAGATCGTTCAGGATGTGGTGAATGGAATGATTGAGGCAAAGCAGGCGTCAAAAGGTAAGTTGAAAAGCAAATCAGCTCAAAAATTTCTGAATGAATTATAAAGTTGAAGTTCTTCCGTCTTTCGAGAGAGAAGCAAAGCGACTTTATAAAAAATATCACTCGATCAGGAAGAATCTTTCGGAACTTGTTACGTCTTTAAAGGATGATCCATTGCAGGGAACTCCACTTGGAAACGGTTTCTACAAGGTCAGGATGGCTATTTCAAGTAAAGGAAAAGGGAAAAGTGGTGGGGCAAGAGTTATCACGCTTGTCAGGATTGTCTCTCACACTGTTTACCTTGCCGCCATTTATGACAAATCTGATCGTGCATCAATTTCTGATTCAGAATTGAAATTCATCGCTAAACAATTAAAGTAAGCCAGCGAAATAATGCAATTACAGAATGACCTCATCCTTCGCGCGGCCCGCGGAGAAAAAACAGAAAGAACTCCGGTGTGGCTCATGCGCCAGGCGGGAAGAGTTTTGCCGGAATACCGCGAAGTGAGAAAGAAGATGGGCGGATTCATCGAACTCGTGAAGACTCCCGAATTCGCAGCGGAAGTCACGGTGCAGCCGGTGGAAATTCTCGGTGTGGATGCGGCAATAATTTTCTCCGATATTCTCGTCATTCCCGAAGCGATGGGTCTTCCGTACAAAATGGTGGAAGCGCGCGGACCGTGGTTTGAGAAAACAATTTCATCAAAGGAAGATATTGAGCAACTGAAGATCGCGAATGGAGTGGAGGATCTCGCGTATGTGTGCGACGCGATCAAACTCACGAAAGAAGTTTTGGCGGGCAGAGTTCCGCTCATCGGATTTGCAGGCGCACCGTGGACGATTCTCGCTTACATGATCGAAGGAAGCGGATCGAAAACTTTTTCGAAAGCGAAGAAATTCCTTTACACCGAACCGCATCTCGCGCACATGCTGCTCGAGAAGATCACGCTTTCCACGATCCATTACCTGCGCGCGCAGATCGCCGCGGGTGCGGACATGGTGCAACTCTTCGATTCATGGGCAGGGATTCTTTCGCCGGAGATGTACAAAGAATTCGCGCTGAAATATGTTTCAGAGATCTGCAACGAGATCCAGCCGCTTGCACCAATTACTGTTTTCGCCAAGGACGCGCATTTCATCCGTGAAGAGCTCGGGAAAATAAATTGCAACACCATCGGTCTCGACTGGACGATGAATATTGCCGAATCGAGAAAGCTCATTGGAAATAATAAAACTTTGCAGGGAAATGCCGATCCGTGTTTGCTGTACGCCGATGAAAAAACGATCGTAGCGGAAACAGAAAAGATGCTGCGTGCATTTGGCCCCGATCGCCATATCGCGAATCTCGGCCACGGACTTTATCCCGATCTCGAGAAATCGAAAGTGAAGTTGTTTGTGGATACGGTGAAGAATTTTCGGCACGGGTGAAAGTGAAGGTGAAAGTGAATGTGAGCGTGAAAAGGGAAGTGCAAAAGTCCAGATCAGAACTTCACCAGCTTTTTCACGAAGCATTCTTTTCCTGAATAGATTTTCACGAAATAAATTCCGGCTTCTTCGGGAACGCTGACCCCGTTATTTCCATTCGGAATTCCGCTCATCAGTAATTCTCCATTCACGTTGTACAATTCATAACGCGTTATTTGTTGTTTGGATTGAATGGAAACATTTCCGGATGAAACAGGATTCGGGTAAATAGTGATCGAATTATCCGATGAAATATTTTCATTAAAGCCAACAGTGCAGGCGTCCGTTATCACACCTCCGCTTCCAGTGAGCATAGTGACATTTGAAGAAGAGCCGCCGGTAGTGATATTCAGATCGAAAGAACTCGTGTTGAGTGTGGCCGGTACGATGGATACCATATTGCTGGTTTGGTTACAACCGAAATTTCCGAGTGAATCGGTTTTGCACATCATGAGGTCCCAATCTCCCGCACCAAAGTCTTTTGCAGTAGCTGTAACGATAAATCCTCCGTCGGATGTTGAGCAAACGCTTGATCCCTGGTCCATTCCGAATCCACCTGCGGTTTTAAGCCACAACAGATTTCCGGATGAGTCGAGTGAAGTAAGCGTGATGTCTTCATCCAAAGCCGTTTTGTTCGTCCATCCGGAGAACACATAATTCCCATTGCTTTTCTGAATAATTCTGTAGGCTTCATCATATAATCCTCCGCTGAATGAACGCGTCCAGGTTGTTTCGCCAGCCGAATCGGTTTTTATGATGACAGAATTCATCTGATCCAGTACACCGGTGAGGATATAACCGCCATCCAGTGTAGCGATCACATCATATCCGTAATCATTGCCGCCGGTTCCGAATGTTTTTGTCCAGAGCGTATCACCAATGGAATCTGTTCGCATCAGGAGAATATCAAGCGCACCTGAAGCATTCCTGTAACAATAACCTGCTGCTGTATATCCTCCGTCCGGATTTTGAATCACACGCAGGACCTGATCGTTATTCGCACCGCCGTAAACTTTATTCCATTGTATCGAACCGAGACTATCTGTCTTGATGAAATAGCAATCCATGAATCCGGAGCCATAAGTAGTGGTATAGCCTCCAATGATAAAACCATGATCGTTGGTTTGTTCTACAGTGAATGCGAATTCATCGAGATTTCCTCCGTAGGTTTTCTCCCATTGCAGCGTGCCGCTACTATTCAGCTTCATAAGGAAAATGTCGAATTGTCCGGCGCCGTAACTTTTTGTAGTGCCGGTGATCACGAATCCTGAATCGGATGTCTGAATAACGGCATGTGCCCAATCGTTATTTGTCCCGCCATAGGTCTTCGTCCAGAGCGTATCTCCGGTCGAATCCGTCCTTACCAGGTAGATGTCCAATAAGCCGGCACCGAAACTGTTTGTACTTCCGGCGAAAATATATCCACCATCGAACGTTTGTATGCCCGTCCCATATTCCTGTCCTGTTCCACCGATCGTACGCTGGAAAGTTGTGGATTGTGAATGAACGCCTGAGCAAAAGAGCGCGAGAAATAGCGTAGCGATTGTTTTCATGAATGGAAATTAATTCCGGTATTCATTTTCCACAATTCAGCTTTTGACATGATTGAACATGTCCAGGGGATTTCAGGTTCTGAATTTTCACGGGTGAATGTGAATGTGAATGTGAAAGTGAAGGGGAAGGGGAAAATGAAAGTGAAAAGGGAACTCTGGCCCCTGTGTCTCTGTGGTCTTTAAATGTGATGCACGATTTTCCTAGCCCCCTTTAGGTTTACCCAGGTTATTATCTTTCTTCGGAAAACATGCTAACCAATGACAGGGGTGAACTATCCTAGCCCCTGGAGATTACGCTCCTTTGGTCGAATGAGTCCCCTGTCATTTTTTGTTGAACAGCAT
>DATJEX010000350.1:0-5163 GCA_035496135.1 Bacteroidia bacterium | reverse complement strand
ATGATGATGAGGCGTCGCTGCGGTTGAGGAAAGAACTTGATGATGCGGAAGGAATGGCGGATTCCTATGTCGCGATCGGCGCGATCTACCAGACGGCAGGTAAACCCGAGCTCGCGCGTTCCAATTACCTGAATTCGCGCGGTGTTTACCAGCGGCTGAAAAGCAGACAACGGCTTGTGATGATCGACGTGGACCTCGGTGAACTGGAAACGCAATGCAGAAATTATAACGATGCACGCGGTTACCTGCGGGAAGCAATGAGGGTCGCATCGGAATTGAAAAATAAAGAGAGTAATAAGGCGGCTTATCACGCGATGGCGACACTCGACAGTGCGACCGGGAATTTCAATGACGCGTTAATGGAATTCAAAACTTACCTGGTCTACCGCGACAGTCTCGTCAACGATGAGAACACCAAGCGCACTGTTCACCAGCAGATGCAATACGCCTTCACGCGAAAAATGACAACGGATTCCATTCAGAACGCCGAAAAAGTGAATCGCGATAAAGTGAAGAATGAAGAGGAGATCAAACAGCAACAGCTTTATACCTACGGTGGCGCATCAGGATTCCTGTTGATGCTCGTCGTGGCGATCGTTTCCATCCGTGCGTTCCGGAATAAAAAGAAAGCTACGGAGATCATCGCGCGGCAGAAAGAGCTGGTGGAGGTGAAGCAGAAAGAAATCCTCGACTCCATCCATTACGCGAAACGGATACAACAGAGTTTATTACCCAGTGAAAAGTATATTCAGCGTAAATTGCGTAGAGATTAATATGAGGGCTTTTTCAAAATATATTCTCTTTCCGTTGATCACGTTCTTCGTGGTCCTGTCGGGAATTCCCGCGTCTGCACAGCGTCAGCAGCTGGATTCTCTTTTCCGTGTCCTGAAATCAGAGAAAGCGGATTCCAACCGCGTGAAAACACTGAATGAAGTGGTGTGGGCTTATGAAGATGATCAGCCAGACAGCGCCTTGATGTATTGCGACAGCACGCTGTTGCTCGCTGAACAGATCAAGTGGAAGATCGGTACCGCGATCGCGGAGAACAGCTACGGGGTTCTTTACAGTGACCGTTCCGATTTTCCCAAAAGCGTGAAGCATTATCTCAACGCGATCGCCGCATGGGAATCACTTGATCATGGCGCGACGGCGGCGGACAGGGAAAAATATGCGTTTCATAAAATGACCATCTATGGTAATCTCGGGAATGTTTACAAGGATGAGAAACAATACGACCAGGCGCTTGATTATTACCTGAAGTCCTATGCAGGTGCACAGCATTTCAATAATCTACTCACGCAGGCACGTCAACTCAACAACATCGGCATCATTTACAAAAGGCGGAATGACACGGCATCGGCGCGCGATTATTATCAGCGCTCGCTTAAACTTTTCGAACAGGTGGGGAACAGATCCGGTGAAGCGATCGCGCTCGGGAACATCGGCAACATTTATGTGAGCGAAGGCAAACGGAAAATCGCACTGGAATACCTGCAGCGTTCCCTTGCCCTGAAAAAAGAAATGAAGAGCCGCATTGGCGTGGCGATCGCGTTGTGCAACATCGGAAATCTCTACATCGACATGGGCGATTACGCCAATGCGAAGATCACGCTCACGCACGCACTCGCACTGGCCGATTCGATCGGGGCCACGATCGTGACACGTGATGGAAACAGATTCTTCGCCGATCTCGACAGCATCACCGGCGATTACAAAGGTTCACTGGACCATTATAAATTGTTCATCGCCGCACGCGACAGCCTGAACAACCAGGATCATGTGAAGGAACAGACGAAAACGGAAATGCAATACGCGTTCAATAAAAAGTCCGCTGCCGATTCCATTCGCAATGCTGAAGAACAATCGCGGGAAAAACTCAGGAATGAAGCTGAGATCCGGCAACAACAACTCTACACGTACGGCGGAATTGGTGGATTTGCCTTGATGCTCATCGTTGCAATCGTTTCCATCCGGGCATTCCGCAACAAGAAAAAAGCGAACGAGATCATTGCCCAGCAGAAAATGGCAGTGGAAGAAAAGCAAAAGGAAATACTCGACAGTATCCAGTATGCCCGCCGCATTCAGCGCAGTTTGCTGCCGAATGAAAAATACATTGATAAAAAACTGCGCGACCTGAAGTGAGAAGATCACTACACATATCCTCTGTTCTCCTCCTGCTGTGTTCCTGCGTTTTTGTTTTTCCGCTTCACGCACAGAAAAAGGTAACGGATTCATTGCGGATCGTCCTTCTGCACTCGAAGCAGGATACCGGCCGGGTGAATGCGCTGAACAGGCTCGCTTGGCAACTCATGTACCAGGAAACCGACACGTCGGTCATTCTCGGAAAGGAAGCGCTCGCGCTCGCCGAAAAACTTAAATGGAAAAAAGGAATAGCCATTTCCTGTTCACAACTGGGAACGTTCTCTGAATTGACAGGAGACCTGGCGAACGCGTTACAATATGATCAGCGCAATCTCGATCTCCGTATCGAACTCAAAGAGCGGAAAAACCTGATCGGTGCGTACGCCAATCTTGCCGGTGCGTACGATGATCTTGGTAACGCTCCGAAAGCCGTTCAGTATTATCTCACCGCGTTGTCGATGGCAGAACAGGACAACGACAGCGGATCGATCGCACTCGTTCACGGGAATCTCGGTTTGCTTTATGAGCGGCAGCTCGATCATACGAATGCTTTTCTGAATTACAACGCCGCGGTGCGCATTCTCGATAAAGAAAATAATCCTTCGGGGCTTGCCAACAACCTCGGCAATCTCGGTATCGCTTATGCCGATACCAAAAATGATTCCATGGCGCTCATCTGTTACCACAGAGCCATCCGCATCTTCGATTCGATCGGAAATTACAAGGGAGTGGCGAGAAATTATTCGAACATCGCCAATGCGCTTGCACGCCAGACAAAATACAGGGATGCGCTTGGATACGATTTCCAGGCTATGCAGATCGACCGGCGTATCGGGAATAAAAAAGGTGTCGCCATCCGTCTCGGCAATATAGGTGATGTCTATTACCTGATGGGGAAAAAAGATTCGGCGGAATATTACCTGCTCCGCTCGCTGGATACGTCAATAGCGTTGCATCTCATTCTCGGGAAGAAAGAAGTGGAATCGTCGCTCAGTGACCTGTATGAGAACACAGGCCGATATGAACTCGCGCTGCAATATTACAAGGCC
Source organism: Bacteroidia bacterium (assembly GCA_035496135.1). Lineage (GTDB taxonomy): Bacteria > Bacteroidota > Bacteroidia > Palsa-965 > Palsa-965. The sequence goes on along the minus strand of DATJEX010000350.1, from coordinate 1,972 downwards.
TACATCGCGGATGGTGACAGCCTGAACAATGCCGATCACATCAAGGAGCAGACGAGATCGGAAATGCAATATGTATTCGACAAAAAAACGTCGGCCGATTCCATTCACCGCATTGAGCAGGAAGCACAGGAAAAACTCAAACATGACAGCGAGATCCGGCAACAACAACTCTACACGTACGGCGGAATTGGTGGATTTGCATTGATGCTCATCGTTGCGATCGTTTCCATCCGGGCATTCCGCAACAAGAAAAAAGCGAACGAGATCATTGCCGAGCAGAAAATGGCAGTGGAAGTGAAGCAGAAAGAGATCATTGACAGTATCAATTATGCCAAACGAATACAAAACACACTGCTTCCGAAAGAAAGATACATTATGAACGCCTTGAACAAATTGAAGGATAAATGAACGCAGGTTTTCCTGTTTCTTTTTTTGGTTTTTGCGCAGCCCCTGTTTCTCTTATTCCAAAAGATATTTTCTTGATCTGATCCTCAGGGAATCGAATAGATCTTTACTCCCCTGCTTTTTCTTCCTTTGCTGCTGTGCGCTTTCTTGACCGGCTTCTTCATACTCACAACGGTAATGGCCTGGTTGTGGTAATACGCGTAATAGATCTTTTTCATATTCCTGTTCACCTGGTCGGAATACGCACGATCATAATCAAATTCTTTTTTGTGATGATTGAAGCGAATGTCCGCGACAGGTTCATCAAGGAATGAAATGCTGAGTCCCGGAATGGATTTATACAACGACATTTCGAATTCCATACCGAAATAACCGGTGGTGAAGAGCGGAACATACGTACTGATGTGGATCTTCTTTGAAAGGAATCCATCCTTCATCACCGTTACAGTGTATTCGTTATCGAGTGGAAGCCTGAAAATATATTGTCCTGATTCAGCGGAAAACATTGTGTCGTTTTGATTGCCGTCCATGTCCGTAACAATGATCATCGCACTGTCCATGTATTTTTCAGCGCCCGACGCGTCGAATCCGGTTCCGAAGATCTTGCCTTCCATTTCGAAGTAGCGTTTCATGCTCTGCGCCCCGTGAGCATTATTTGCGGTGACAAGTGCCAGCGCAAACAGTAGAGTATGGTAGAAGCGTTTCATAACCTTTGATTTTTACTGTAAAGGACGGGAAGCTGTACTTCGTTCGTGATGATGACGGTCATTGAATCAAATGACATTGATCGGCCGGGTTCCGCAGCTCAGGTTGCGAATGAAAGATGAGCATCCATCGTTCATTTCGGTTGATGAATCGAATTTTTGAATACTGTTTTTTTCCGCACGTTAGCTTTGTCTTCGTAAATCATCAATGAATTCAGGAAGATCCCCTAACGGTAATTCCGGCTCCGACAACCGGAAAATAAATTTCAAAACACATTCATCATGAAAACTGTAAGAGAAATCATGGTCACCACGCCAAAGTACTGCGAAGCAAAAACAAGCCTGCAATCTGTGGCCGAAGAAATGACCAGGTCCAACATCGGATCGCTCCCGGTAGTGGATGAGAACAAAAAACTGGTAGGCATGATCACCGATCGTGATATCTGCCTGGCAGCCGGATCATCTAAAAAAGAACTGAGCTCGCTCAAAGTGCATGAAGTGCTGGGCAAAAATCCATTGCACACCATCTCCCCGGAAGATGATCTTTCTTCCGCCCTGCGCATCATGCGCCTCAAACAGGTCGGACGTTTACCAGTCGTGGACAGGGAAAAACGCCTGCAGGGAGTGATCTCGCTCAATCATATCGTCCGTCATACCTATGGCGAATCCGATGAATCGGAGATCGAATGGGCAGGCGACGAGAATGTGATCAAAACACTTCACGCTTTGTCGAACCGCAAACTCGAACCAGCGCTCTGAGAAGCGCAACTGGCTTTGAGCAAAAAGAAAAACGTCCTGTGTGGGGACGTTTTTTTTGTTTTGTAAAATGTAAGGAAGGCTGAACTGGTTTCATGATCTCCATG
>DATJEX010000349.1:0-3967 GCA_035496135.1 Bacteroidia bacterium | reverse complement strand
TATTACCGTCTCGTCGAAACGGATTTCAATGGCCATTCCCTGCAAAGTGGAATTATCAGTGTTGATGTTCCGGATGGCGTGATCTCCGGCCTTTACATCGAACCGAATCCGGCGATCGAAAAAGTGAAGATCGGTTTCAATGCAAACACCGCCGGAGTTTCCACGATCAGGATCCTTGATTATACCGGAAGGGAGATCAGTTCTACGACAGTTGATGCGAACCAGGGTTTGAATGGATATGACTTTTCCATTGCGGAATTACGCCAGGGATTTTATTTTATCCAGGTGAGTGCCGGCAGACAGGTGCTCAATGGAAAATTGCTGAAGGAATAAGAACAGTTGATCAGGAATTGATCATTTCCTTCACGGCCTCCACCCAGCGCGCATTGCTGTTGAGTGATGGAACCAGTTGTATCTTTTCTCCGCCGTGTTCGCGGAACAATTCATGATATTCTGTTCCCATTTCATGGGTCGTCTCGAGACAATCGGCGACGAATGAAAGCGAGAAAGCGAGAATTTTTTTCTTCCCGTCTTTTGCGAATTGAATGATCTCGTGATCGGAATACGGTTTGATCCATGGATCCTTTCCGAGACGTGATTGAAATGCGATCGTGTATTTTTCTTTCGGAATGTTCAGCCGCTTCGCCACTTCGATCGCCGTCTGGAAACAATTCGCGCGGTAACAATACTGATTTCCTTTCGTCGCCACTTCGCAGCAATTGCCGAGTTTGCATTCGCCGCTGCCATAATGTGCATCGCCTTTCAGAATATGCCGTTCCGGTAAGCCATGAAAACTGAAGAGCACATGGTCGTAAGCGTTGTGATCATATGCTTTCGCTGAATCGATCACCGCTTCGAGATAAGGAATGGAATCGTGGAATTTGGAAATGAATTTCATCTCCGGTGTTACTTCCCATTCACCGACCTGCTCCATCACTTTTTCAATGGTGGAACCGGTGGACGAAGAAGCATATTGCGGGTAAAGCGGGAACACGATGATGCGGCTGACCTTTTCTTTGCGCAATTCATCCAGTGCCGATTGAATGGAAGGAGATTGATAGCGCATGCCGAATGCCACATGAAAATCATTTCCGAGTGATTCCTGCAATTTCTTTTTCAGGTTCAGTCCGTGAATGAGCAAAGGTGAACCTTCCTTCATCCAGATCTTCTGATAAAGTGCGGCCGATTTCGGTGCGCGGAACGGAGCGATGATCATGTTGATGAGAAACCATCTTCCTACAGGATTGATATCGATGACGCGCCGATCCATGAGGAATTCACGCAGGTATTTTCTGACATCGCCGGTGGAAGGACTGTCAGGCGTTCCGAGATTGATGAGAAGAACTCCCGTTTTCATTGAGGGCTCAAAAATACGAAGGGACTTGGGATATGGGACGTGAGACGTGAGAAAAAGAAATTATTGAAAAAATACGACTCCACGCGCTTCGCTCCCACGTCTCATGTCTGTCATCTCAAGTCTACCTTCGCGGGATATCATTGAAATGATCATCCGGGTTGCTGATGAGATAATATTTGAGCGCACTCGGATTGAGAAGAACAGATGGTTCGGAATAATAAACAGTTTCCGTGACCGGAGCTGCGACTGTGACATCAGGGATCTCTTCGGAAAGTACAGTCGCGATATTATTCTTGTTCGCGAGATGATACGAACTTTCCGGAACGAGTTGCGCGATATCTTCCAGGTCGGCATTCTTCTGATCGCCCAATTGCAGCACACAGAACGAAGCATTGTTCCGGATACAGCACGTGTCGATCATCGCTTTCGTGAAATGAGAGAGTTCGAAAATTCCATCCGTGGCCATGATCACATGACATCGTCCGTGTATCTGCAGCGAATCGATCTTCAGCGCGACTTTTCTCAACGCAAGATCGCCGTTGGTCGCACCTTTTCCTTTCAATCCATCGATCGCCGCGTAAATATTTTCTTTGTTGTCGGTAGTACAGAAGGGAAGAGGGAGCGCGGTGTGATCGGAGAATGTCATGATGCCGAGCTGGCAACCGTTCCCGAGACTGTCAACGAAATGTTTCATCTCTTTCTTCATCAGCTTCAGTTTGTTCTTCTCGTTCATGGAATTGGAAACGTCGAGCAGGAAGAGATAATAATCTTTCATCGGCGGATCTACTTTGTCATCCGCGCACTTGCACGCGTTCTCATCCGCGAGTGATACGCACACATCATCGATGTAATAATAGGCGTGAAGTGAAATGTGCCGCGAAGAAAGAAATGTTTTGGGTTTATCACCGAGTTTGTACACGTCGAGATAAGTCGTATCGGTAAAACTTCCGATGGTGATGAATTGTTCTCCGCCTGTTGCCGTGAAAGTGCCGGAAAGTTTTGTCCAGCCGTCCGATGAAGTGATGTGTTTCCAGCTGATGAATTGCGGCGTGACTTCCAGTTTTTCTTTCGAAGAATTAATGATCATTTCCTTCGAGAAATAAGCGCCGATGCCTGTTCCGGAAATGATGGAGGAACAATCCAGCGCGGTGTAAAAACTCACCTGGTAAACTTTTCCTGCTTCCAGCGGACTCTTCAGCGAACCTTCAAGATATTCCTTGTAATTGTGAACTCCGGGCAATTGAACATTCATTCCGCAGATGATCGCGGCGCGTCCCTGTCCGCCATGCGCGAGCGCGATCGGGAATCCGTCGCAATAGGAAAGATCGGAGTTGTAATAATCGGGAGTGGCAGGAGTGGGCGTGTACCAGCCGCGTGTGACGATCGTTCCGGGAGGATTTTCTGTCGGCCAGGCGCAAATGGCAGGAGAAGTGGCAGATTCAAAATCGGGATTTAAGACGAGATTCCCGGTTTGGGAAGAACCATTGACGTGAAAAGTCAGCCCGAACAGCAGGGAAAGAAAGAAAACCGGATGATAGCTATGTTTCGCCATTGGGCATTTTCACAGGAAGAGTCACAAATAGGATGCCGCATTCATCAGATCTTCTACCCTCAATAACGCTGATCCCTGTCGATTCGTCTTCTCATAAAGATAAATATTTGAGGGAGATCTTTTTATTTCGGAAATTACATCGCCGGCGAAGGAAAATCCAGGTCGCAGCGTCTAAGGAAAAAGAGGCGAACAAAGGATGAAAAGTTTTTTTCTCAGTTTGATGTTGATCGTGAATGCCGGTTTCGCCTTTGGCCAATCTTCCGTCCGCATCGATTTTCGCCCGATGTTCAATGGCAAAGAATTGGTCCAGGATAAAAAATACTGGTGCGAAGCGATTCACGACAGTGTAAGTGTAAGCATGCTCCGGTTTTATATTTCAGGTATTGAATTCCTGAAGAACGGAAAAAGTGTAGCGAAGGAAGCGGAGAGTTACCATCTCGTCGATCTTGCAGATTCGTCAACGCTCAGCATTAATTGCAAACTGAACAAAAATATTTCCTTCAATGAAATAAAATTCAATTTGGGCATCGATAGCGCGACGAATGTTTCGGGCGTGATGGGTGGCGACCTGGATCCGACAAAAGGAATGTACTGGACCTGGCAAAGTGGGTATATCAATTTCAAGATCGAAGGAACGGCGAATAAATGCACAGCACGCAATCATGAATTCCAGTTTCATCTTGGCGGATATCTTTCACCCGATCTCTCGATGCAGAAAATGGATTTCGCCTGTAAGAATTCTTCCGGGTTGAAATTCAATGTCAATGTCGACCGGTTTTTTTCAGGAATGGATCTTTCCAATACTGATCATGTGATGATCCCCGGTGCTGAAGCGGTTGAACTTTCAAAAAAAGCCGCTGGCATTTTCAGCATTGTCAATTGAAAAAAACTATTGTCATATTTTTCCTGATCGGACTTCTGGTCTCCGCTTTTACCTCGGTGGAATATGTTTTTTCTGTCCCGGCGAATTTTCCTGCGCCCGCTTATGACATGAGCGCGAAGCCACTCTCGAATGAGAAAATTCAATTAGGACGTGCACTTTTTTATGATCCGATCCT
>DATJEX010000348.1:0-3099 GCA_035496135.1 Bacteroidia bacterium | reverse complement strand
AATTACCTCAACATCGGGCTGATGATCCTTTCGCTCGGCGTGGCGTATTATGTTCCGTTCGAACTTTTTCTTTTTTCCTACGCGGTGCTCGGGCCTGCGCATTACCTCACCGAAATTTCCTGGCTGCACGAACGGAAATATTTTTCGCAGGGCAAGCAAGGCCCCATCCTTCTTACCATTGCTGCAATACTTCTCTTCATACTGGTTTATGGAAACGATATCATGAAGCTCATTTACGGCGAGGATTATCATTCTGACTTCTATTCCAGCGGGCAAAACAGCGTATGGACAACTTCTCTCGTCTACATCGCTTTCATTTCATCACTTTTTCTCGTGATCGCTAAAAAACCATTTTATCGCTTCATCGCATTCCTCCTGATATCGGCCTCGGCGTTCGTTTCAAAAAGCATGTTTCTCTTTTTCTCTGTTTTCCTTCCGACACTCATTCACGTTTACCTTTTCACCATGCTCTTCATGCTATATGGGGCGTTGAAAGGGAGAAGCAAAAGCGGATATCTTTCCGTGATCGTGTTGTTGATCTGTCCGGTCATCATTGTTCTTTTCGCTCCAGCGCTCAGTTCTATTTCAAACTATGCCATCACGCATTACGACAAATTCAAAGCTGTGAATCTCTATTCACTCGACCTTTGGAGCCATTCCGCGTATGCTTATCCGCCGAAAGACAGGACCGGTTTGGACTTCGTTTACAACGCCGTTTACCACTCCCGTGCCGGTGTTACGATCATGCGGTTCATAGCATTTGCTTACACCTACCATTACCTGAACTGGTTTTCGAAAACAACTGTGATCAAATGGCATAATATTCCGAAAAAACGACTGCTCGTGATCGGTATTTTATGGCTTGCTGCCGTGGGCTGTTATGTCTACAAATATGAAGTAGGTTTCAATGTTTTGTTCCTGCTCAGTTTCCTTCACGTATTTCTCGAATTCCCGCTCAATCATGTCACGTTCATCGGCATTTACAAAGAGACGAGATCGATCATTTCCGGAAAACCAGTGGAGCCGATACCGGTGAAGAAAGTCCAGGTGAAGAAAAAATAATGAGCGGAAAATTTTCTCTTGCATGTAATTCTGTTTCCGATCCGCGCATCTTTCATTCGGGAACATACATCGTACTTTTTCACGCCACGCGTATTCCGCCACACTTACTTGTTGTACACGAAGGAAGATCATGGGACCTTTCGGTGAAAGGAAATGCATCGGGTGTACCAATTGAAACTTTATCCGCTTTCATCGAACGCAAAAATGTGCAATGCCTTTTCATCGAATGGAAAACAGGACGAAATGATCTTTCTTCTATCCTCAATCCCCATTTTTGCAAGTATGAAAAGATCATTCCCGGAAAAACGACTTGTTTATTTCCTATTCGCGATGTGGCGGCTGAATTACACGGAGCTGAAATGAAGAATGCCCGCTATATTTTTGAATTGCTGCCCATGCTGCATGAAGCAAATGTCCTTGGAGATTCATTTGCACTGCACATTCCTCCTGATCATCTTACCGACGGAGCTTTCGACTTGCTGACCTATTCAGAGGAAGAATTACAGGCGTCCATAGCAGAAGCGAAAAAGAAGTATACTGTTTGATCTTCATTATCGAATTGCCCGATCAGCACATCAGCACATTTTCTATATCTTTAAATCCATGATCCAGGCACAATTACTCTTGGGAGAACGCATCCGCCTCCGCGCGCTTGAACCGCAGGATGTGGAATTGCTCTACAAATGGGAGAATGATACTTCCGTCTGGGTCGCGAGTCATACGCAAACGCCTTTCTCCCGTTTTGTTCTCGAACAATACATCGCTTCTTCCCATCTCGACCTGCATACCAACAAACAACTGCGTTTGATGATCACGACGAAAGATGGATTGGACGTTGGTGCGATCGATCTTTTTGATTTTGATCCGCAACATCAGCGCGCAGGTATCGGGATCCTCATTGCTGAAAAACAGGATCGCGGAAAAGGTTATGCGACGGAAGCTTTGAATCTTCTCATTCAATATTGTTTTCACCAGTTGCATTTGCATCAATTGTACTGCAACGTAACGGTTGATAATCAAGAGAGCCTCCATCTTTTCAAAAAACACCAGTTCGTGATCACCGGAATTAAAAAAGACTGGATTCGTGTTGGTGATGGATTCGTGGATGAATTGTTGTTGCAGTTGGTGAGAAAAGGACATTGAGGACATTGAGGAGATGAGAATACGAGGAGATGAGAATGAAATGTATCGTTTACCTGGTCTCTTTTCATACTCACTTCCTGATTTCCCGAGTCAACCAACCCCATTCTCAACTCCTCAACTCCTCATATTCTCATATTCTCACATTACCTTAGCATACCACAGAATCCCATGTTGCTGAAGAAGAATTTTGTACGGATCCCGCTCATCATGACTTTGTTCGTGGGCTCTGCTTTCTTCGTTTCTTATTGCGGCAATGATTCAACCAAAAATCCTTCGGCAGATTCTTCATCCGCAAATACGGATCCGTTTCTCAATCATTCCGACAGTGCGCATTACGTGGGCATGCAAACGTGCAGAAAGTGCCACGATAATATTTACTCGACTTTCATTCACACCGGGATGGGACAGAGTTTCGATCACGCGACGCTGACGAAATCATCCGGAAAATTCGGAACGAAGAGTACGATCTACGATAAGTTCCGCGACATGTGGTATCATTCCTATTTCGAGGACTCCGCTTTGTACATCTGCGAATTCCGCCTGCAGGGAAAAGACACGATCTACAAACGCGTGGAGAAAGCGGATTACATCATCGGTTCGGGCCAGCACACGAATTCACACATGTATTCCGTGAATGGTTATGTGTATCAAATGCCGATGACGTTCTACACGCAGAAAGGTGAATGGGATCTTCCTCCCGGATTTGAAAATGGATTCAACAGCCGTTTCACCCGACAGATCGGTTTGGAATGCATGAGCTGTCATAATTCTCTTCCGGGTTTCGTGGAAGGTTCGGAAAATAAATATGACTCCATTCCGAATGGTATCGGTTGCGAGCGTTGTCATGGTCCCGGTTCCATTCACGTCGCGATGAAAGAAGCCGGAAATATCGTT
>DATJEX010000347.1:0-7200 GCA_035496135.1 Bacteroidia bacterium | reverse complement strand
CGAATTCAGTGCGATACAGCGCTTCGCAGAAACACCGGGAACGGAAAAATTATCAGCAGCTGAAAGGCAGAAGATCATGCACATCGGGCTCCCGATCGGAAAAGGAAATTTCCTGATGGGAACCGACGCGATCGAATCGATGGGACACAAAGTGACGATCGGAAACAACATCCAGTTATCACTCAGCCCCGAAAGTGAAGAAGAAGCAACACGGCTTTTCAATAAACTTGTGGTCGGGGGAAAATCCATTGTGCCCATGTCAAAAGCATCCTGGGGCGATTACTTCGGAATGTTGACCGACAAATACGGCATTCAGTGGATGATCAATTATGCTCAACCTAAAACGAAGGAAACTCCAAAACAGAAAGAATACATCAGTCATCTCTGAACGGATGCTGACAAAAAAAGAAGGAGAAGAATTCAATGTTCTTCTCCTTCTTCATTTCGATGATTCAATTCATCGCTGAACTTTTACCGGGACCAGTTTTCTTTTTCTTCCCAATTCACGCAGTATTCTCAAATGTGAAACAAGCGCGTGAAAGAATGTCTTTTTCTCATGGTAAGGCAAACCGAATTCCTCCGCTGTTTCTTTTACGATCGGCGCGATCTTGCGGTAATGCACGTGACAGATGTTCGGGAACAAATGGTGTTCGATCTGGAAATTCAATCCGCCGATGAACCAGCCCAGCAAACGGTTCTTCCTCGAAAAATTCGAAGTGGTCATCAATTCATGAACGCCCCATTCTTTCTCAATGATTCCGTTCTCCGGAACCGGTTGATCAACACCTTCCACTACGTGCGCCATCTGGAACACAAAACTCATGATGATGGCCGCTGTGAAGTGCATGATGAAAAATCCGATCAGCACCTGCCACCACGCGAAGGAAGTCAACAGTAAAGGCAAACCGAGCGTCACGAAAAGATAAAGCGCTTTCGATGCGATCAATTTCCAGTATTCCATTCTTGGGTTTGCATTCTGTTCTTTTGTCACGCCCGTTTTATTGTATTCACTCAGCTGGAAAAAATCGCCAACGAGTTTGGAGAGCGTCATCAATCCGTAGAGGAAGAACGCATACACGTGCTGAAATCGGTGAATTTTTCTCAGCGGTTCTTCCTGCGACATGCGGATGACCACGCGCGAGCGGATGTCTTCATCATAACCGTTGATGTTGGTGAACGTGTGGTGAAAGATATTATGCTGCATTTTCCAGTTGAACAGATTTCCGCCAATGAGATACATGGTGTTACCGAACAATTTATTCAGCCAGCCTTTGGTAGAGAATGATCCGTGCGCACCATCGTGCATCACCGCCATTCCGATGCCAGCCATACCGATGCCTATCACAACAGAAAGTACCATCATCAGCCAGGGGCTCATTGCAAAAATGAGGATCGCGGCGAACGGGATGAGGTACATGCCGAGCATGATCGCCGCTTTGAAGATCATGCTTCCGTTTCCTTTCGGTGAGAGCTTCTTTTCGCGGAAATAGTCATTTACTTTTTTTCGAAGCGTGGCAGCGAACTGCACACGGTCTTTATCGATGAATCTTATCGTTTTCATTGTAGTTTTTTCTAAGTATGTTCCTGTAAAACGCCGCTTCTTCAAACAGCCCTTCTACACTTTTGTCTTCCGGCGATCGTCCGAAAATGGACAGTCATGGATTGCAATACAAGATCGGCATTAATCACGCCAATAAAAAGGAATGACATCCTATTTAACACAGGATAACAGCGTGTTTTCGCCCAACACCATTATTTGATCGTCGAATGTCAGCGGAAAAAATAATTTGTAAAATTTTCTTCTCTTAATTCTGCCGTGCCGGGCAAAATTCCGGCATGACCACATAAATGATCTTCTGCATCTGCACATCAATATCTTCCGGCCAGATCCTGTCTTCCGTTGAACCATACGATCGACATCCTTTGTAATCGATGAGTACAAGACTGAATTGCGGAGTTTCAAAAGAAGGCATGATGACCTTCTGCTGATCAAGATCGTTCAATGCTTTGAAGTAAGCCGCTTTCTTTTGTTCTACATCCTTTGGTGCGTCTTCAGCACGATACATTCCATAAATGAATTTTGGTTGTAACCCGATCTTATCCGGTAATTGATCGATCAGTGTATTGATCGAATCATTTTTCTTTTGTGCCGCGTTCCACTTTGCACTGCTCCACTTCGGATCCATCCTGTACTTCGCAAACACGATCGAGCGGGAACAATTCTGTTTCACATACAGCGGAATTCCATCAGCGCCTTTCATCGTGTCTTCGTCCATCGGATCCGTATTCGCATTGAACATATTGACGCTGCACAACCACACCGAATCAGAATAGGAGATCAGAAGTTCCTGTTGGTTCACCGTAAGGGTCCATCCTTTTGCTCCTTTTAAAAAAGAAGAAACAGAATCCAGCACAGGATCCCCGGTTTGCGCAAAAAGATGAAGACTGAAGAAAACAAAAACTCCAGCTAAGTTCTTTTTCATCTGCTTACGAGTTTTCTTTCCTTGATTTGATTGTCAGACTGAGCCCTGGGCGAAGTCGAAGGGCCGAAGGCTGACGATCAGTTTCCGAATTCACTCAGGAATTTGATCCGCACGAGACGGATCTCTTCTTCAGAAAAATCTTCTTCGCCCAGTTCATCGATCGCTTCCTGCAGAGAATCCGATTGCGCTTCCTTGAAATAATCAACGATCTCTTCCTGCTTTTCCGCGTCCACTACTCTATCGATGTAGTAATTGATATTGACACGCGTTCCGGAATTCACGATCGTTTCTATTTCAGAGATCACATCTTCGATCTTCAATCCTTTCGCTTCTGCGACATCAACAAGATCGAGTTTGCGGTCAATGCTCTGGATGATGTGAACTTTCAATCCTGATTTATTCACGATCGATTTCACGAGCAGATCTTCGGCGCGTTCGATCTCATTCTCCTCCACATATTTCGCGATGAGTTCAATAAAAGGCTTTCCGAATTTCGCGGCCTTGCCCTGTCCAACACCGGTGATGCGTGTCAGTTCATCCATCGTCACCGGGTACTGAATGGCCATTTCCTCGAGTGAAGTTTCCTGGAAAATGACATAAGGCGGAAGATTTTTCTGCTTCGCGACTTTTTTCACGAGTTCTTTCAGCGCCGCATACAATTGTTCATCCGCCCCACCGCCGCGAGCGCCACCGGTTGTGATGATATCTTCATCATCCGCATCCGTTCCTTCGTAATTGTGATCGCGCGTGATGAAAAGCTCGTACGGTTTGTCGAGATATTTTTTTCCTTCTTTCGTGAGTTTCAGCAATCCGTAATTCTCGATGTCTTTTGACAGGAGATTTTCCATCAGCGCTGTTCTCAAAACCGCATTCCAGTACGGCTCATCTTTTTCTTCCTCCGCACCTTTTCCGAAAACTTCCAGCTCATCATGCTTGTACGACTTGATCAGGTTGGTGGTCGTTCCGAGCAGGATCTGGATGATGTGTTTGGACTTGAACTTCTCTTTCACTTCCGAAACAGTTTCGAGCGCCAGTGCAACATCATCTGTCGCTTCCACTTTTGTTTTCGGATTATTGCAGTTGTCGCAGTTTCCGCAATTCTCTTCTTTATAAGACTCACCGAAATAATGCAGCAGCACTTTTCTCCGGCACGCGGACGATTCGGCGAAGGCTACGGTCTCGAGCAACAATTGTTTCCCGATCTCCTGTTCAGCGACCGGCTTTCCTTTCATGAATTTCTCCAGCTTCTGAATATCATCGTAACTGTAGAACACAAGGCATTGTCCTTCTCCTCCATCGCGTCCTGCACGGCCTGTTTCCTGGTAATAACCTTCGAGTGATTTCGGGATATCATGGTGAATGACAAAACGCACATCCGGTTTGTCAATTCCCATTCCGAACGCAATGGTCGCGACGATCACGTCGATGTCTTCCATGAGAAAATCATCCTGCGTTTGTGCGCGCGTGGATGCATCGAGTCCGGCGTGATACGGAAGCGCTTTGATGCCGTTCACCTTGAGCGATTCGGCAAGTTCTTCCACTTTCTTCCGGCTGAGGCAATAAATGATCCCCGATTTGCCGGCGTTCTTCTTTACGAATTTGATGACCTCTTTCACCACATTGATCTTCGGACGCACTTCGTAAAAAAGATTCGCGCGGTTGAAAGAAGATTTGAAAATATTGGCAGAACTCATTCCGAGATTCTTCAGGATATCCTGCTGAACTTTCGGAGTAGCTGTTGCGGTGAGTGCGATGATCGGAACCGTTCCGATCGCTTCGATGATGGGGCGGAGACGGCGGTATTCCGGGCGGAAGTCATGTCCCCATTCCGAAATACAATGTGCTTCGTCGATCGCGAAAAAAGAAATTTTGATATCGCGCAGAAACGCGACATTCTCTTCTTTGGTAAGTGATTCAGGAGCGACGTATAGTAATTTTGTTTTTCCGCTCGTGATATCTTTCCGCACTTTGAGTATCTCGGCTTTGGTAAGTGAAGAATTCAGGAAATGCGCGATGCCATCGTCCGTTCCGAAATTGCGGATGGCGTCAACCTGGTTCTTCATCAATGCGATGAGCGGGGAAACAACGATCGCTGTTCCTTCGCTGATAAGTGCCGGTAACTGGTAACAGAGCGATTTTCCGCCGCCTGTGGGCATGATCACAAACGTGTCCTTTCCTTCGAGCACACTCTTTATGATCTCTTCCTGCTGTCCTTTGAACTTACTGAATCCGAAGAATTTTTTCAAATGCTCCGAAAGCGTAAGGCTCTCAGTGTCTATCATTTTAATTCGTAATGTATTGGTGAAATCGGGAGAATTTCGTGTTATTACTAAAGATATAAAGAATTTTTCTTTCAAACGCTAACGTTTCGACAGATTTTTCAAGAACACGATGTGGATAGAACTTATTAAGCGCCGAATGCCCATCGCTTCACTTCACTTTCATACATTTATGCGCAATTCCAAATTCTCCAATGAAAAAACTCCTACTTCTCGCTTCCGGAATCATTCCGCTTTTCCTGTGCGCACAAGCGCCACAGGCTGTCGATTACCAGGGTATCGCGCGCGACCTGCTCGGCAATCCAATTACCAACCAGTCGATCGGTCTTGAGCTGACCATTCACCAGGGATCTGCCGGAGGAACGATCGTTTACCAGGAAGAACATTTTCCTACCACCAATCAGTTCGGATTGTATGATGTGCAAATGGGAATGGGTACTCCGATAACAGGACCTTTCTCTACTATCAACTGGGCGAACGGCCCGTATTATCTCGAGATCGGAATGGATATCACCGGCGGAACGAATTTTTCCGTCGCAGGAACAACACAACTCATTTCTGTTCCTTATGCATTGTACGCCGAAACTTCCGGCAATGGACCTGCCGGACCAACTGGCGCGGTTGGTGCAACGGGGCCAACAGGACCTGCTGGTGCAACTGGTCCCTCCGGACCGACCGGATCCGCTGGTGCTACAGGGCCAACCGGGCTGGCCGGTGCCACTGGTGCATCGGGACCAACAGGGCCTGCAGGTGCGGTCGGGCCAACTGGCCCAACCGGAACAACCGGCCAGGGAGTTTATGAAGTTTACGGAACAGGACAATTAGTTGTGAGCACGGCGATGACAACCTACACTTTGATCCCGGGACTTACACAAACGATAAATATTCCCGCGAATTCCAAAGTGATCGTTCACACCGACGGAGGAATTCAGTCGACCGGTGCAACGAGTACAACTTACTCTGTTGTTGATGTCGGAATTTTCGTGGATGGAGTTGTGACGAGTTCCGGTGGGCAAAGAAGAATTGCGATTGCGAATACTTCGAGTTTAGCGCAACTCATCTCGAACTGGTCGATGGATCATACCTACACGTTGTCATCGGGGAATCACACGTTCGAAGTCAAAGCAGCGAGCGCCGGAGTCGGTTCGACGGCGAACGTGAGCAGCAGCTCTGCCCCACAATTGCAAGGGGTACTAACCGTAACGGTGATCATGTTATGAGTTCAATTCATTCTTCAGATAAATCAATGCAAATGAAAAAAATAATTCTCTCCGCGATCTTCTTCTTGTCATTCCTTTATATGAATGCACAGATCTCAACTCCTGATGTTCTTGCATCCGGTGGCGGATTCTATACCGGAAGCAATTTCACGAATTCATTCACGATCGGGCAAGGTTCACTTCCTGAAACTTTTACCGGCGGAACGTTCATTCTCACACAGGGATTTCAGCAACCGTATGATTTTCCTACTGGAATTTCATCTTCTGATAATTCGCAAAACGTTTCCACGTATCCCAACCCGAACAATGGCCGTTTCGATCTCGAGTATGATCTGAATACGGACGCGACGGTTCATGTGGAAGTTTTTGACATCGTCGGACAAACCATTTATTCAGAAAATTCTGAACGCACTTCCGGCCACCAGGTGCAGCCGATCGATCTTTCGCTTCAGCCGAATGGAATTTATTTCATCCGCTGCACGATCGACACGAATGGCCACATCAATACACTCACACAAAAGATCACAATCTCCCGCTAACATGAAAAAAATATTTACTCTTCTTCTGTTCGTTATTTCCTGCGCATCATTCGCACAGGCTCCACAAGCTGTCAATTACCAGGGCATCGCGCGCGATGGATTGGGAAATGCGTTGCAGAATCAATTGCTCGGACTTGAACTTTCCATTCACCAGGGAACTGCGACCGGAACAATTGTTTACCAGGAAACATTTTCACCAACGACCAATCAGTTTGGTTTGTATTCGGTACAAATGGGAATGGGAACTCCGGTAAGCGGAACTTTTTCTTCCATCAACTGGGCGAATGGCCCGTATTTTCTCGAAGTAGCAATGGACATTACGGGTGGCAACAGTTACGTTTCAGCGGGAACTTCACAACTCATCTCCGTTCCGTATGCATTGTATGCAGAAACATCCGGCAGTTCAACACCGGGACCAACGGGCCCTACAGGAGCAATTGGTTCAACGGGGCCAATGGGAATGATGGGAAGAAATGGAGCAACTGGTCCAACTGGTTTGACTGGAAATAACGGAGCAACTGGTCCAACTGGTTTGACGGGAAATAACGGCGCTACCGGACCGACCGGACCAAGTGGTGCAAACGGTGCTGCAGGTCCAACAGGACCAAGCGGCGCAAATGGTGCGGCAGGACCAACAGGACCAAGCGGTGCAAATGGCGCTGCAGGTCCAACAGGACCA
>DATJEX010000346.1:0-3629 GCA_035496135.1 Bacteroidia bacterium | reverse complement strand
CACATTCGTGACATCAGCAATTTCTTTGAAACTCATATCGAAGTAGTGGCGCATCACGAGCACTTCTCTCTGTTCGGAAGGAAGCTGTTCGATGGCTTTGCGGAGATTATCACGCACCTGTGTCTTCACAAGTTTGTCCTCCACGTTACCGGTCCGCAAGGGAACCACGTCAAAAATGTCGAAGTCTTCGCCTCCATCCACCATTGGCATCCGTTTGAGACGGCGGAAATGGTCGATGACGAGATTATGGGCGATTCGCAGCACCCATGGAAGGAATTTTCCTTCGTCATTATAATTGCCGCGCTTCAGCGTCTGGATCACTTTAATGAAAGTGTCCTGGAAGATGTCTTCGGCGAGATGACGGTCGCGTACAACCATCATGACGTACGAGAAGACACGCTTCTTGTGACGGGCAATTAATACTTCGAGGGGGGATTCGTCTCCGGCGATGTACAGGTCGACCAGTTCCTGGTCTTGCAATTGGTCGTAACGCATAATAACCTCCTTTTGGTTTTCGATTGGTCTGGTAGAAAACGTAGAAGTTTATGCGATGCGGTTCCTGTTTTTAGGACTGAAATAAATCAGCCGGGTTAGACAATATGTCGTTATGATACGTTGTAAACGCTGGCGGGGTTCGGATATTGTGCAACAATTAAGAAATTTTTGCAACAACCTTTAGGGGTCCCTAAGCGTCTTAAACAAATATACTACTTATAGGACAATAGTCAAACGCTATGCCGTAATTTTGCACCCCTCGATAAACTCGGGGCAAAATGGCGGATATCCTGGAAAATATTGATTCGAAGAAGTTCATCGTCATCAAGGGCGCGCGGATGCACAACCTGAAGAACGTTGACCTCGCCATTCCACGGAATAAATTCATCGTCATCACCGGTCTTTCTGGCTCTGGAAAATCTTCTCTTGCTTTTGATACACTTTTTGCTGAAGGTCAGCGCAGATATGTAGAAAGTCTTTCTTCTTATGCACGTCAATTCCTGGGCAAGATCGAAAAACCGGCAGTGGATTATATCAAAGGAATTTCCCCGGCCGTGGCGATCGAACAGAAAGTTAACACGCGTAATCCGAGATCGACCGTCGGAACTTCTACCGAGATCTACGATTACCTCAAATTGCTTTTCGCTCGGATCGGTAAAACATATTCTCCCGTTTCGGGCGAGATCGTGAAAAGACATTCGGTAACGAACGTGGTGGATGAGATCATGAAGATGAAAGCGGAGACGAAAGTTCTGTTACTGGCACCGCTTCATCCTGCTACCGATAAAGAACTCAAAGAAAAATTAGGGCTTCTTCTTCAACAGGGATTCACACGCATCATGTACGACGGCGAAATTCTCCGTTTGAACGAGATCAATGTTTCGAAACTTTCCTCGAAAAAAGAATTGATGATCCTCGTCGACAGATTTTCCGTCAGTAATGATGAAGATCTGCCATCGCGCATAGCGGATTCCGTGCAGACCTGTTTCTTCGAAGGAAACGGAGATTGTATGGTGGAAATTCTGCAGGAAGAAAAAGAGACTCCGCCGAAGAAAACCAAAGCTACAAACGGGAAACAGCAAACCGACAACAGGCAACTGTTTTCAAACCGTTTTGAGGCGGATGGAATTTCATTCGATGAACCGAGTCTGCATTTTTTCAGTTTCAACAATGCAGTTGGTGCGTGCAAGTTGTGCGAAGGATTCGGCAGCGTGATCGGCATTGATCCTGATCTTGTCATTCCGGATAAGAATCTTTCTGTTTATGACAATGCTGTTGCTTGCTGGAAAGGCGAGAAAATGGGCGAATGGAAAGACAAACTCGTGATGAACGCGTATCGTTTCAATTTTCCTATTCACAAACCCTATTCAGAATTATCCGAAACGCAGAAAGAATTGTTGTGGACCGGCAACAAACATTTCGAAGGACTGAATGATTTTTTCAAATACCTCGAAGCGCAGAGTTATAAAATTCAGTACCGCGTGATGCTGTCCCGTTATCGCGGAAAAACAACCTGTCCCGATTGTAAGGGAACACGTTTGCGCAAGGATGCGAATTATGTGAAGATCGCCGGCAAGTCCATCAGTGATATTGTGCTGATGCAGGTGAAAGACGCGCTGGTCTTCTTTTCAGAAATAAAACTGAATGAATACGATCTCAATATTGCGAAACGCATCCTGAAAGAGATCACCAATCGTTTGCGCTTTCTGACGGATGTCGGTCTTGGCTATCTCACGCTGAACCGCCTCTCCTCTACTCTTTCGGGCGGCGAATCTCAGCGCATCAATCTCGCGACATCACTCGGAAGTTCACTTGTCGGATCGATGTACATTCTTGATGAACCGAGCATCGGCCTTCACCCGCGCGACACCGAGCGCCTCATCCGCGTGCTGCTCGCGTTGCGCGACATTGGCAATACGGTCATCGTTGTTGAACACGACGAAGAGATCATGCGCGCATCCGATGTGATGATCGACATGGGTCCGATGGCGGGAACGCTTGGAGGTAATGTTGTCTTCAACGGAACGCATACCGATCTTCTCGCTGCAGACAGTCTTACTGCCCGTTACCTCACCGGAAAAGAAGTCATTCCGGTTCCGCAGAAAAGAAGGAAGTGGAAATATTATGTGGAAGTCGCAGGAGCTTCAGAAAATAATCTGAAGAATCTCAACATTAAATTCCCGCTCGATGTGATGACTGTCATCACAGGCGTTAGCGGTTCGGGAAAATCGACACTGGTGAAACGCATTCTCTATCCGGCAATGATGAAATCTTTCGGCGGATTCGGAGAACAAACCGGCAAACACAACGCGATCAAAGGAGATTATCATCATATCGCGGCAGTAGAATTCATTGACCAGAACCCGATCGGAAAATCGTCGCGCTCGAATCCTGTTACGTATGTAAAAGCATACGACGAGATCCGGGCGTTATTCGCCGACCAGGCGCTCGCAAAATTGCGCGGATATAAACCATCCCATTTTTCTTTCAACGTCGAAGGCGGACGATGTGATGTCTGCGAAGGAGAAGGAGAAGTTGTCGTGGAAATGCAGTTCATGGCCGATGTGCATCTGCTCTGCGAGAATTGCAAGGGAAAACGTTTCAAGGAAGAAACGCTGGAAATCACTTACAATGAAAAAACGATCGCCGATGTACTCGAGATGACCGTTAATGACGCGATCATTTTTTTTAAAGACGGATCGAAAGCCGGAGACAAGATCGTTTCCAAACTTCAACCGTTGCAGGATACGGGCCTTGGTTATGTTCACCTCGGTCAATCGTCCAGCACACTATCGGGCGGAGAAGCACAGCGTATCAAACTCGCTTCGTTCCTCGGCATGGGCCATCATCAGCCTCCGACACTTTTCATTTTTGACGAACCTACAACCGGTTTGCATTTTCATGACATCCGGAAATTACTCGATGCGTTCAACGCACTCATTGAGCAGGGACATTCCATCATCATCATCGAACACAACATGGAAGTGGTGAAGTGCGCCGACTGGGTGATCGATCTTGGCCCGGATGGTGGTGATGACGGAGGAAATCTCGTGTTTGAAGGAACGCCGGAAGAAATGGCGAAGAGTAAAGTTTCGATCACGGGAAAATACCTGAAAGAAAAACTCAAATAAACA
>DATJEX010000345.1:0-12711 GCA_035496135.1 Bacteroidia bacterium | reverse complement strand
AAAGATAATAACCTGGGTAAACCTAAAGGGGGCTAGGAAGTTGGTTCGGTGCAGTAAAAATCAGTGAAATCTGTGGCAAAATTTTCCGGTTGTACGTCTACCCTCAATCCAAGACTTCCTACTTATACAATTCAAGTAATATTGATGGTAACAACAGAAAATATAATCACGAAAGCAAAATATGATAAGAGCACAACCCATCCAATTTTACGCTTACGTGCAGCTTCATTTATATACATAAATTGAATTCTTCTGGCATTTCGGTTGAAATACAAAAAAATTATAACAGCAAAAGCAAAACAAATAATTCCCCAAACATATTTTGGTATGTATGAAAAGAAATCAACTCCTAAAGCGAATCTAATCCATAAAGCGCACATTGAAAACAACCAAAGAAAACTCATTAACAAAAGAGTTGCAGACGCACCAACAGGATCAGGATTTAGCGGATTGAGCTTACACAGCAGATAAACCCTATAATAAAGGTATGAGATCATTTTTCGTTAGGTCATTTTTCAATCTGTAATTTGTAATTACGTAATTACATTCTCCATCTTCGTCCCCCGACTCCCCTTGATCAAGATCAAACTCTCCTGCGGCGCTTCCTTCTTCAACCATTCTCCCGCAGCACCAGAATCATTTACACGGATTGCGCCGAAATCATCTTTCGTATTTGCAAAGTTCTTTCCAACCAACACAACCATACAACCAGGCAACTTCTTCCCAATGAGATCAACAATGCGCTGATGCTCTTTCGCACTTTCTTCTCCTAATTCAAACATATCTCCCAACAACACAATTTTCTTCTCTGCTTTCATCTTTGCCAGGTTATTGATCGCGGCTTCCATGCTGGATGGATTCGCGTTATAATAATCAAGGATGAACGTATTCGTTCCCCGCTTTTCCATCTGCGACCGGTTCATGTCCGGAATATAATTCGCGATCGTGCTGTCAATTTCATTCGCAGGAATTCCGAAATAAGTTCCAACAGCACAGGCAGCCAATAAATTCGGAAGATTGTATTCACCGGCGAGATGTGTACTCACTTCATGCATCGGAATTCCTTCCGCTTGCCAGCTGAATTTCACGAATGGATCACTGCTTACGATCTTCCCATTGACAGCTGCGGTTTGATCTGTTCCATAGGTGACAGAGGTCAATCCTTCTGCACGTTTCACAATTCTTTCATCATCCGAAAAAACAAAAGCAACACCCTTTCTCTTTCTCAGATCATCAAACAATTCTGTTTTTCCTTTGAGGACACCTTCCGGTCCGCCGAATCCTTCAAGATGGGCAAGGCCGATATTCGTGATCAATCCGTAATCCGGTTCGGCGATGGAGGAGAGCAGTTCAATTTCCTTCTGGTGATTCGCGCCCATTTCGATGACCGCAATTTCATAGGAGGAATTCAACCGGAGCAAAGTCAGTGGAACGCCGATGTGATTGTTGAGGTTACCCTGCGTGGCCAGGACATCGTTGAACTTATTGCACAAGACACGTGCGATCAATTCTTTGGTTGTGGTTTTGCCGTTACTCCCGGTGAGAGCAAGAACTTCCAGCCCCCAGCCTCCGAGTACTTTCCGGTGATGTTTAGCGAGTTCCTGTAACGCAGTGAGAACATCAGGAACAAGGATACATTTCTCATTTCCTGCGAATTCCTTCTCGTCAACGACTGCGAACGCCGCGCCTTTTGCAAGCGCATCTGCAGCGAATTTATTGCCGTTGAAATTCTCACCTTTCAGTGCGAAGAAGATGCAGCCGGGAGTGATGTTGCGCGTGTCCGTGGACACAACCGGATGCGCAAGGAACTTTTCGTAAAGCGATGATATTGGATCTGCCATCTATTCTTTCACCTAAGATATAGAGCTATTACAAAAGAAGAATAGTCTCTCCCTGTTCTTGTCGGACTGAGCCTGTCGAAGGCCGGTCATAAAATGAAGAACGCTCCAAGTTAAATACTTGAAGCGTTCTGAAAATGTCAGTTGAGAAATTATCTTCCACCGAGCCCGACTGGAGAACCTACACGGTCCATCGCGCATCGGAATCCGATCCAGGCAGAAGCCTGATTCTGGTCGAGGAATCTTCGTGTGCCCGGAACCATCCAGTATGCACGGTCGTGCCACGAACCGCCTTTGTACACGTGCGCCTTATCGTTCACGAGTGAATACACACCGTATTCATACATGAGCTTGTTCGCAGATACGGCTGTTGGGTCGTTGTAATACACGGAAGAAACTCCATCACCATCATTGAAGTTGATGTTATCAGCGTATTTGTAATTACGGCGTGATTCGAGTTTGTCGTCTTTGTATTTGATATCCACGTTACGATAACGGATAGCACCAGGGATTGAAAC
Organism: Bacteroidia bacterium; assembly: GCA_035496135.1. GTDB lineage: Bacteria > Bacteroidota > Bacteroidia > Palsa-965 > Palsa-965. The sequence continues at coordinate 10,355 of DATJEX010000345.1, read as the reverse complement.
GATGTTGCTGTCTTTGTCATAACGAACAGAATCTTCAACTACGATCGTTCCTGGAGTGGTGGTGTCTTCTACAGCTGTCTGGAAAACGTTACCGCGATAGAGGCGGAAGTCATTTCCATCTGTCTCTGAAAGCGGACGGTAAACGTCCATTACCCACTCAGATACGTTGCCGGCCATGTTATAAAGACCGTAATCGTTCGGCCAGTAAGAATAAACCGGTGCAGTGATATCAGCGGCGTCATTCAGCATACCAGCTGTACCCATCATGTCACCATTCGAACGCTGGTAGTTCGCCAGCATCTGACCGATGTAACGCTCATCAGGATTACGAACAGCATGTCCGTTCCATGGATAGAGACGACGGTCTGTAACACGCTCACCGATGGTATTTCCGATCAACCCGTAAGCGGCGTATTCCCACTCTGCTTCTGTTGGGAGACGATACTTCGGAAGAAGGATTCCATCTTCCATTCTCACCATGCGGTCTTCAGGACCGGTAGGATTGAGAGAAGGAATATTCTGCACCACGTTTCCTACGAAAGGATTGTTGGCTTTTGTTCCTGCGAGATAATGGTCTGTATTGAATGTAGCTTCATTCACAGCTGCCGGATCCCAGTCAAGGACTCCTTCGCGGATGAGGATGAACTCATTCACGCGGTCGGAACGCCAGCTGCAGAAATTGGAAGCCTGTAACCAGTTCACACCAACCACAGGGTAATCGCGGTAAGAAGGGTGACGCAGGTAATACAATACGTATGGCTCATTGTAAGCGAGTTTCTCGCGCCATACGAGTGTATCAGGCAAAGCTGCTACATAGATCTCCGGATAATCCGCCTGGTAAACGCGGTCGGTCCAGTAGAGATATTCAAGGTAATCGAGGTTACGTACCTCGGTTTCGTCCATATAGAACGAAGAAACTGTTACGCGGCGTGGTTGGTTGTTCCAGTCGTAGTTCACATCCTGTTCAACTCTGCCCATAGTGAAGGTACCGCCTTCGATGAACACGAGGCCCGGGCCTGTTTCCTGTTCTTCGTAAGGCACAACTTCAAAACCGCCATTGTCCGGATCATTGTAATTCCAACCCGTTACGTTGGAACGCTCCTTTTGGCAACTTGCCAGGAAGCTTAATCCTGCTACGAGCATCAACGGCATCACTGCTTTCTTCATGGTTGTGGTGTTGGTATAATAGTTTCCCTTTAAGACTTACTTGTATAACGATGATTTTCCCTTTTGTTACATAAGGTCCTGAAAATATTTCTCAGAACGATGGACAGCTAACGGTACGGAACTTCTTCTTTTTCGGCTTGCACTGGAACTGCATCTGGAATGACAGCTCGTGTGAACCTGCTGTAGCGTTAGTGAGTTTGGATACGGTAACGTCGTAGCTGTATCCGAACTTGAAGAGATCCTGCTGGAATCCGATGAGCAGGATGAAAGAATCCTGGTTACGATACCAGAGACCGCCTACGATCGGGCCTTTGGTGAAATACACACCAAGGTTCAATTGCTGGAAGTCCTGTTGTTTCTGGTAAAGGATGTTCGGAGAAACACTTGACTCGCCATAACGTCCACCGAGTGGAATAACAGCGCCGGCGTGACCGGTATATTTCATTGGCAGTTTGGATGGCCCGAGGAATCCTTCATCCGGTTCAGTGATGTGGTGAACAGCGAAACCGAAGAAATATTTACGGCTGTATCCGAGGATACCGGCAGAAAAATCCACGTTCGTTCTGCTTGTCACGTTAGGAACTTCGTTCGTGTTGTAGATGAATCCACGGCGCGGATCGATCATGTCGCCGAAATTCAATTTGCTCCAGTCAACGGATTTCTGAGCATATGTTGCCTGAACACCGAATTTCATGGAGAACTCACGAGTGATATTCAACTGGTATGAATAGATACCTGAAATATTCGTGGTATTGATGGTTGCTTCACCTGCACGGTCATTCGTCACAAGAAGTCCGAGTCCGCCCGAAATTCCATCGATGTGCTGATCGTAAGACGCACTATACGTAACAAAGGTTCCGGTGATACCAGGCCATTGGTTACGATAATTCAGGCAAATACGCGGACAACGCGCAGTACCTGCGAATGCGGGATTGAGGTAAAGAGGGTTGGCGTAGAACTGGGTGAATTCCGGGTCTTGCGCCATGAGGTCGCTGACTCCTGCTGTCATCAGCAGAGAGAGAGCAATAACCACACGCTTCAGCATAAGGAGTGTGTTTGGTTAAGGTTTCTTTTTACGGTTAAGACACAAAACGGTTTCAAAAACTTTTATTTTCTGAAACCGTGGTGCAATATTCCGGGTTTGCCGCCGTTATTTATCTGGCTTTTCAAAAACCGTAGGATAACGACATCAACAAAAATAGCTTTTTTCTGCGGAATAATCCAAATAACGGTCTGAAAATCCGATTGCGGCAAACCTTTTTTTACATTTGAAACCCTTCAAAATCCCATACCTGACGTGAGGATTATACTTCAAAAACGCGCTTTATTCATCCTGGTCACCTGTCTTTTGGTCACTTCCGGGATCATCGCACAGACCAAATCCAAATCCAATGCACTGAACCACAGAGATCTGCGTTGGACCGCGCCGATCACTACCCGCTTTTCCGAAACGGAATCCAGAACCTTCGTTTGGTTCGATGGAGCCTCTTATGACGCTGCACGTTTTTATTTGCCGATCTACCAGGAAAATTTTCCATTGACAGGAAATGCAGACAAAGCAAATGCTGTTATCACCCACCCGGTTTATGAACCACTCGACGCCGCTTCTGTTTCGGCACTCGGAAGCGCATCCGGATTTGTAACGACCGAACTCCAGGTAAAAACCGAGGTGATCCTCGCTCGCAAAGAACCGCTTGCATCGGTGAGTATTGTTCCATTGCGTAAAAACCCTTCAACCGGTGCCCTGGAAAGATTGGTCAGTTATGATATTGAAATCGTTCCGACTTCCACGTCCGCAAGAAGAACCATTCCGACTTTTGCTTCTGCCTCTATTCTGGCGACCGGAAGCTGGTATCGGATCGGCGTGACAAAATCAGGCATTTACAAGCTGAACAAGAGTTTTTTCTCCAACATGGGGATCGATGTGAGTACGATCGATCCGCGGAACATCCGCATCTATGGAAATGGAATAGGTCAATTGCCCTACAGCAACAGTGGCCGGCATAAAGATGATCTGATCGAGAATGCGATCATGGTGCAGGGAGAAAATGACGGTGTTTTCGATTCTGCCGATTACGTTCTCTTTTATGGTGTATCTCCGGATAAATGGACTTACGATTCTACGGCAGGACACCAGCACTATCATCACCAACTGCATTACTATTGCGACACGACCTATTATTTCATCAATACCGATCTCGGTCCCGGAAAAAGGATCGCGATGCAGGCTTCTTCCGGATTCACACCTACCGATACTGTAAGATCATTTGACGATTACCAGTTTCATGAATCGGATGCAGAAAATCTTATCAAGTCGGGAAGAGAATGGTATGGCGAACAATTCGATATTCTCACACAATATTCCTTCACGTTCAATTTCCCGAACATTGATATGACATCGAATGCGTCGGTGGAAGCGGACCTTGTTTCTACTTACGACGCCGGATCGAATAATTATTCTGTAACCGCGCAAACAGGAAACGGGATCATTACCTGTCCTTCCACTGTTCCCGGTTGCTATTACTGCTGCCTCGCCGAAGATGGCAATACCTCTTTTTCTTTTCTGCCTACCGGATCATCGGTTACCGTCACGCTCACCAAACAGCAATCGCAGGCCGTCGGATATCTGAATTGGGTCCGCGTGAATGCGCGCAGACAATTACGCATGTACGGAAGCATGATGAGTTTCCGTGACAGCAGAAGTGCCGGTCCGGGAAACGTGGCGCAATATCAGCTCACGAATTATTCTTCCGCTGTAAATGTGTGGGATGTAACAGATGTCGAGAACGTGATGCAGCAAAGTGTTCTGCAATCGGCAGGAACAGGGATCTGGAATCTTCCCGCCGACTCAGTGCACGAATTCGTAGCATTCGATGGCACATCTTTTCTGAACGCGACCTATTTCGGGCCAGTGCCGAATCAGAACCTTCATGCACTTCAACCGGTCGATCTTATCATTGTAGCGCATCCTGATTTTCTCACCGCAGCGAATGCGTACGCGCAACTGCACGCACAATTCGACGGACTTTCCTATGTGATCGTAACACCGCAACAGATCTACAACGAATTCTCGGCCGGATCGGAAGACGTGACAGCGATCCGTGATTTTGTCCGCATGCTTTATTTCCGCGCTTCCGCTTCAAATCTCCCGCGTTATCTTCTTCTTCTTGGAGATGGATCATACGACAATAAACATCGTTTGGCGTCGAACACGAATTACGTCCCCACCTTCCAGAATCTCAATTCCACTTGTCCGACCGAATCCTATGTTTCGGATGAATATTATGGATTGCTCGATGATGATGGCGGATGGGATGATAGTAATGACGTTGGTTATGTGGATATCGGTATCGGAAGATTCCCGGTGCAGTCAGAAGAACAGGCGATGGAAATGGTGGAGAAGATCCGTCAGTACATGACCAGACAGGCGCCATCCACTTCTGTTTCTGCATGTGTGAATGATCAGTGTTCGAAAGGCGGAGAATGGAAGAACTGGTTGTGTTTTATCGGTGATGATGAAGATTCCGATCAGCACATGAGCCAGGCCGACCAGCTCGCGACTTTTGTAGACACGACCTACGACAATTACAACATCGATAAAATTTATCTCGACGCTTATCCGCAGGAACAGACACCGGGAGGAGAACGTTACCCGGATGTGAATGCTGCGATCGACAGGAGATTTGATAAAGGCTGCCTGATCATGAACTACACCGGGCATGGAGGAGAAGTCGGTCTTGCGCATGAACGAATCGTTGACCTCGAGCAGATCAACAACTGGTCGAATTTCTGCAACATGCCATTGCTGGTAACAGCTACTTGCGAGTTCAGCCGCTTCGACGATCCTGCAAGACAATCGGCAGGTGAAGAGGTTTTCCTCAATCCGAAAGGCGGCGGGATCAGTTTGTTCTCCACGGTACGCCTGGTTTATTCCACTCCGAATTTTTTCCTGAACAGGAAATTCTATGAGTCGGCATTCGAACCGATCAACGGAGAAATGCCGCGCATCGGTGATCTCTATCGCCTCACCAAAGTGAACAGCGGGAATAACACCAACAACAGGAACTTCACGCTGCTCGGCGATCCGGCGCTTCGTCTCAATTACCCGATCAATTCAGTTGTGACGACTGAAGTGAATAATGTCCCGGTTACACCAACTTCTTCCGACACGCTTCATGCACTCAGCCTCGTGACGGTGAAAGGACAGATCGATGACACCGCGGGAAATCTCATGTCGAATTTCAACGGCATCATTTATCCGACCGTGTTCGACAAATACAAATCGATCACCACGCTTGCGAACGATCCGCCGAATACTCCGTTCAACTTTAAATTACAGAAGAGCGTACTCTATCACGGAAAAGTAAGTGTGATCAACGGAACATTCCAGTTCTCTTTCATCGTTCCGAAAGACATTTCCTACCAGTATGGTCCGGGAAGAATCAGTTATTACGCCGAAGACGGCACTACAGATGCGAGCGGTTCCTACGAACAGATCATCGTTGGTGGATCGAACCTGAATGCACCGCTGGATAACACGGGTCCGTCTGTGAAATTATTCCTGAACGACAGCAATTTCGTTTCGGGCGGGATCACCGATGAGAATCCACACCTGTATGCGATGGTGCAGGATGCGAATGGTGTGAATACGGTCGGCAACGGTATCGGGCATGACGTGATCGCGATCCTTGACGCGCAAACAGACAACGAGATCGTGCTCAATGATTATTACCAGGCCGACATCAACAGTTATCAAAGCGGAAAGATCATTTATCCGTTCAACGATCTTGCACCGGGAACACATACGCTGAGCCTGAAAGTGTGGGACGTGTACAACAATTCAACTACCGTGCAGACAGAATTTGTCGTGACGAATTCTTCCGACCTCCAGTTGAATCATGTGCTCAATTATCCGAATCCTTTCACCACGAATACATCGTTCTTCATTGAGTACAACCGCTGCTGCACCGATTATGATGTCATGATCCAGGTGTTCACCGTGTCGGGAAAACTCGTGAAGACAATCAATGAACATGTCGCTTCAGAAGGTTATCGTTCCGAACCGATCGAGTGGGATGGAAAAGATGATTATGGAGATGCCATCGGCCGCGGCGTTTACATCTATCGTGTTTCTGCACGAACATCCGAAGGATTATCAGCAGAGAAATACGAGAGACTCGTCATCCTGAATTAACGGCCAAAAGACAGAAAATATTCTAAATTTGTTACCTAACAAGACCATCATGAGTAAGCAAGCATTCACCAGATACATCGTCGCACTTTCCGCCCCTGTTTTTTTCTTCGGCGTTTCTGCTTCGGCACAGATCAGCACCAACCAGATAGGAGGAGGCGACATCAATACCATCACGACTGCAGTGCCATTCCTGATGATCACTCCGGATTCACGTGCAGGCGGTATGGGCGAAACGGGCGTTGCTACGGCTCCTGATGTGAACTCCATGCATTGGAATTCCGCGAAACTGGTTTTCGCACCGAAGAGAACGGGATTCGGAATTTCCTACACACCCTGGCTGCGCGCGCTTGTGCCGGACATCAATCTTGCATACGTTTCATTCTACACACAGCCACGCGGACTGAAGAACACGGCGATCGGCGCGAGTATGCGTTATTTTTCCATGGGAAATATCACGTTCACAGACAACGTTGGAAATACCATCGGCCAGTTCCGACCGAATGAATATGCGCTCGACGCGTGTATCTCGAGAAAACTCGGAAGTAAATTCTCCGCTTCCATGGCCACACGCATCATCCGTTCCAATCTTACCAATGGAATCACTGTCCAGGGACAGGATACGAAAACAGGAACATCTTTCGCTGTCGACCTCTGCGGATATTATTTCAACGACGGTTTGAAATGGGGTGGAAAGAAAACAACATTCATGAGCGGTATCGCGATCACGAACGTTGGTGCGAAGATCTCGTATTCCAATTCCATCACCAAAGATTACATTCCGATCAATCTCCGTCTCGGAAGCGGATTCATGATGCAGGCCGATGAATACAACAAGATCGGCTTCTCGCTTGAATTCAATAAGCTTCTCGTTCCTACGCCACCGGTATATGAATACGATTCTGCCACCAACAGCCCGAAAGTGGGCCCTGATGGAAATTATGTGATCCTCGCCGGAAAAGATCCCAACCGCCCGATCGCCGAAGGTATTTTCGGATCATTCAACGATGCACCTGGTGGATTCAAAGAAGAATTGAAAGAGATCAATATCAGCACCGGCGTGGAATACTGGTACAACAGTCTCTTCGCGATCCGTGCAGGATATTTCTACGAAGCTCCTACCAAAGGAAACCGCCAGTTCATCACACTCGGCGCTGGAGTGAAATACAATGTATTCGGACTCGACTTCGCTTATCTCATTCCAACGAACGGTCAGCGCAGCCCATTGCAGAACACACTTCGATTCACATTGCTTTTTGATTTCGATGCGTTCAGTTCACAGAATGACGCGACAGGAACAACGGACTAAAACTCATTTAGCTGAAATAATAATGAAGCGCGGTGGTTAATTCTTCCGCGCTTCTTACTTTTGAAACATGTCGCTGAATTTCAGGATTGGTTACGGTTATGATGTGCACCGTTTGGTGAACGGAAGGAAACTCATGCTCGGCGGAGTGGAGATTCCACACGAGAAAGGATGCGAAGGCCATTCGGATGCGGATGTGCTGCTGCACGCGATATGTGATGCGCTCCTGGGTGCGGCTGCGTTGCGCGATATCGGTTTTCATTTTCCGAATACAAGTTCAGATTTCAAGAATATCGACAGTAAAATTCTATTGGAGAAAACCGCAACGCTGCTGAAAAATGCAGGATGGCAGATCGGGAATATCGACGCGACGGTTTGCATGGAACGGCCGAAGATCAATCCGCATATTCCGGAAATGTGTGAAGTGATCGCAAAAGTCCTGCAAACGTCAATGGAAAATATTTCCATCAAGGCAACGACGAACGAAGGCCTTGGATATGTGGGAAAAGAAGAAGGGGTGACAGCGCACGCGGTGGCGCTCATTCACAAATAGTACTCAATCGATCGAGAGTGAATATTCCAGGCCGAGGATGTAAAGCGTCTGCGGATCGACCACATTCCATTCTTTCTGGTATAAAAAATAAATTCCTGCGGTGTTGTGATCGTTGATGTCGTAGGATGTACCGGCCATGAATCGTGTGCGATCGAATCCATTGTGATAAGGAATGCGGGGATTGCTGATCTGGAAACGTATCTCTGTCGCCACATAAGGCGACCAGTTGTCCGTGAGTTTGTACTGCACTTTGAAAAGATTCCGCAGGTATAGTTCCGGAACGTTCCCGAGTTCGCTCGCGTAGCCCCAGGATCTCCATTCGCTCTGGAAGCGGGCGCGGTATCCCAATGTGAATTTTCCGGGCTTGATCTTGAACGCGACGTCCAGCATCAATCGATGACGGATGCCATACGAGTCGTCTGATTTGTGTTTGTCAATGAAACGATAAACAGGCGAGATCTTGATGTATTTATTCAGCTTGTAATCAAAACCGATGTTCGTGTAAAGCAGGTTTATGCTTTGCAGATTGTCTTTCAACCTTAATTCCTGGTCGACAGTAAAATCAAGTCCTTTGACCACTCCCTTCGAAAAACTCGCGGTCATCCATGATCCGAAATCTTCCGTTTGAGCGAATGAAAAAGATGAGCAGAATAAAAAAAGAAAAAGGGCAGTTAGTTTTTTCATGTATTATTCCGATTCATTCGGGGCATTCTCGGAAGTCTGTGAGAAATCAGCATCCTGGTTTTTCCCTTCGTGATAATAGATCTTGATGGTCGCCGTGTCGCGCAGGAAATCGATCCGCCCGATACTGACTTTATGCACATTGAGCCCTGTGCGCAGTTTCAGATCGGAGATCAGCTCATGGTACCGGCCGGGTTTGATGAGCTCAATATTCTCATACTGCACGGTCTTCACGAATTCTGTTTTGATGAGGATATTTCCATCGAGCAGGAAAGCGATAATGAGAATGATGGCGTTGATGGTGATCGTTTCCACGATGTTTCCCCTGTTGATGGAGCTCATCAGGCCGAGCGCGATGGTCTTGAACAGGTACGTCATGTCGCGCGCCGAAATATCTTCGGTACGATAACGCAGGAGCGAGAACACAGCGAACATTCCGAATGCGGCACCTGTTGAAAGTGATTTGTTCGCACTCAGCAGGTACGTGATCATGAAGATCGTGACGTTGAACATGAAGAAGGTGAAGAGGTGATCGCGCCGCTTGTACACCGGCAGATAAATGAAACGGATGAGAATGGCCATGAAGAAAATGTCGATGAGCAACCGCGCGAAGAATGCGGGATTGAACTTATTCATATCGACGCTGAAAAAAGCCACGTCGGGATTATCTACAACAGCATCATCCTTGTTGTCCTTTTTATCGTCTTTCTTGTCGCCCTTTTTTCCTTTGTGGTCGCCCTGTGCAGTGTCTGCGGAACTCTGCGCGTGCAGGACAGGAGCTGGTGTGATCGCGAATAATAATGTGAAGAGAACTAATCTAAGTAGAGTGCTTTTCATGGAGTATTTTATTGATTTCTGAAAGGGCAGGTTTGAAATTGTTCGTTTTCATGTCGGCGACCAGGTTGGCTACGGCCACGCAGTATTTGCTGGTTCCGCCTTCACGAATATGCATTTTTTTCAGCTGATGGATGAATGCTGTTTCTTTCGGCCGCACCTGTTTCGCTTCCACGATCACCAGGTTGCTGAACGCGATGCGTTCTCCGTCCAGTTTCATTTCCATGTCGACATCGATCGTCAATCGCTCTTCTTCTTTCCGGTTCACCAGCGTGATGCGCGTGTAATTCACCCAGAGTTTCGGTTCCACCTCGGAGGGTTTCATGCCGGTCATGCGCGTGAAGAATTCTTCCGACTGATCGTTGATCTGCGGATCGAGTTCTGATTTCCGGACACGTGTTTTGAGTGTACGCCCCTTATTGTTCTTGTACTTTACCTCGAAAAAATTAAGATCCGATTCTACATAGCGGCGCAGGCGGATCTTGTACCGGTTCGACTTGCCGTTGTGATGTTTTTTGAAGAATTCATAATCCGGTGTATCGTAGTAAAGCGTTTCGTACCGGCTCATGCGCGTACCCGCGACTTCCAGGACACGGTAATCATCCCTCACCGCGTTCAGCAGC
>DATJEX010000344.1:0-16339 GCA_035496135.1 Bacteroidia bacterium | reverse complement strand
GTCCGCACGAACAATGAATTTTGTTGTCACAGGAAGTTTCTGCGCACCCAGACGCAAAGCTTCTTTCGCCGTCGCTACAGGAACGCCATCCGCTTCGAAAAGGATCGTGCCTTCTTTTACGACTGCTACCCAGTATTCCGGGGCTCCTTTACCTTTTCCCATACGAACCTCTGCAGGTTTGCGGGTGATCGGTTTATCAGGGAACACGCGGATCCACACCTGGCCTTCACGTTTCAGGAAACGGGTCATGGCCACACGTGCTGCTTCAAGTTGTTTTGCCGTCACCCAGCATTCTTCAACAGCTTTGAGTGCGAATGAACCGAAAGCGATCTTGTGTCCACGGGTTGCTTTTCCGTGGATCTTCATCTTGTGCATCTTCCGGTACTTGGTTCTTTTTGGCTGTAACATTTCAGTATTTCGTTAAAGCGTTTTTTAATTAGTTAGAATCTTTTGCTCCTTCTTTGCGTGGACGGCGTGCGCGGTTACCACGGCCACCACCAGCATTGTTACCAGGAGTCTTTTTCTCACGCTGAGCGCTTTGTGCATTCGGAGAAAGATCACGCTTACCGTAAAGTTCTCCTTTGCAGATCCACACTTTCACACCGATACGGCCGTAAGAAGTATGTGCTTCTGCCAATGCGTAATCGATATCTGCACGCAGTGTATGCAGCGGAACTCTTCCTTCCATGTAGCCTTCTACCCTCGCGATCTCCGCGCCGGCAAGACGGCCTGAACATTTTACTTTGATGCCTTCTGCACCCATTCTCATGGTTGATGCGATCGCCATTTTGATGGCGCGGCGGAAAGAGATACGTCCTTCGATCTGGCGTGCGATGCTGTCTGCAACGAGACGTGCGTCGAGCTCAGGGCGTTTTATTTCAAAGATGTTGATCTGAACTTCTTTCTTCGTGAGTTTCTTGATCTCCTCTTTCAGTTTGTCCACTTCTTTGCCACCTTTTCCGATGATGATACCCGGACGCGCGGTGTGCACGGTCACGGTGATCAGCTTCATGGTGCGCTCGATCACAATTTTCGAGATGCTGCCTTTGGCAAGACGGGCTTTGAGGTAATTGCGGATCTTCTCGTCTTCAACGATCTTATCTGCGTAATTTTTTCCGCCGTACCAGTTTGATTCCCATCCACGGATGATTCCGAGTCTTTGGCCGATAGGATTTGCTTTTTGTCCCATTATTTTAGATTTCTATTGTGATCCGTTAAGCGTTAGTGATCTGGTCGATGATGAGTGTAACGTGGTTCGAACGTTTGTTGATGCGGTGAGCACGGCCCTGCGGAGCGGCAGAAATTCTTTTCAGAATCGTTGCGCTGTCCACCATGATCGTTTTCACGAAAAGTTCATCAGCATTGGCGGTGTTGCCCGATTTCTTCTCGTAGTTCGCGATCGCTGAACGGAGAAGTTTTTCGAGACGACCTGCTGCTTCTTTATCTGTAAAGCGGAGAATGTTGAGTGCTTTGAACACTTCTTTTCCGCGAATGAGATCTGCAACAAGACGCATTTTGCGTGGTGATGTAGGAACGTTGCGGAGAGCAGCGACGTAAGTGGTCTTCATCGCTTCTTTACGTGCATTCGCTACGAGTTCTTTTCTGCGTGCCATTGATTGAAAGTTCTTTTATGGTTAAGATGTTGCTTTGTCTTTATTTCCTGAATGGCCGCGGAACACACGTGTTGGTGCGAATTCCCCGAGGCGATGTCCAACCATGTTCTCTGTTACATAAACAGGGATGAACTTATTTCCATTGTGCACAGCGAATGTGTGTCCAACAAAATCCGGAGTGATCATAGAACGGCGTGACCAGGTTTTGATCGCTGTCTTTTTATTTCCAGCGTTCATCGTCACGATTTTCTTGTCAAGTTTTGGGTCAACGAAAGGACCTTTTTTAAGCGAACGTGCCATTGTGTTTTACCTCTTTAATTATTTTTTACGGCGTTCAATGATATACTTATCCGAAGCATTTTTCGGGTGACGTGTTTTGAGTCCTTTCGACTTGAGTCCTTTACGTGAACGCGGATGTCCACCTGAAGCACGTCCTTCACCTCCACCCATTGGGTGATCCACTGGGTTCATCGCGACACCACGGTTACGTGGGCGGCGACCGAGCCAGCGTTTACGTCCGGCTTTTCCGTGTTTCTGGAGATTATGATCGGCGTTGGAGACTGCTCCGATGGTCGCGAGGCAGGTCACCAGTACCATACGTGTTTCGCCTGAAGGCATACGCAGAACCGCGAAGCGTCCTTCACGCGCACTCAACTGTGCGTATGAACCTGCGCTGCGTGCGAATTTCGCGCCCTGACCGGGACGGAGTTCGATGTTGTGAATGATGGTTCCCAGCGGAACATCAGAGAGGAAAAGTGCATTTCCGACATCCGGATTTGCTTTCTTGCCTGACATCACGGTCTGACCAACTTTCAATCCGTTCGGTGCAATGATGTAACGCTTCTCACCGTCTTTGTAATGAATGAGTGCGATACGTGCAGAACGGTTCGGATCATACTCGATGGTCTGAACAGTTCCTGGAATATCCTGTTTGTCGCGTTTGAAGTCGACAACACGGTACATTTTCTTGTGACCTCCGCCGATATAGCGCATGGTCATCTTTCCTGTGGTGTTACGGCCACCTGATCTTTTTGCCGGAGCAAGAAGACTTTTCTCTGGTGTGTCCGTAGTGATGTCGTCCATCGTAACAGTGATACGATGACGCATTCCAGGAGTAAGCGGGCGGTATTTTCTGAGTGCCATTTTCTTTCTGAGTTATTACAGGTTACTGTAGAAGTCGATCGCGTCTCCTTTTTTCAAAGTGACGATCGCCTTTTTGTGACGATTCGCGATACCGATCTGCATTCCTGTTTTGGTGTAACGTGATCTTACTTTGCCGATGTAATTCATGGTATTCACAGCTTTCACTGTCACACCATACATTTTCTCAACTGCATTTTTGATCTCGAGTTTGTTCGCCGATTTCTCTACAACGAAACCATAGCGACCTGTCTTCTCCGCGTTGGCGGTAAGTTTTTCCGTGATGATTGGTTTTACAAGTACGCCCATGTTTTAGTTTTTAAGATGGTTTTCGATCGCTGCAACTGAACTTTCAGAGAGCAGAAGATTTCCAGCGTTCAGGATGTCATAAGTAGTGAGTTCGGAAACCGCAACCACTTTGGTGTTCTGAATATTCCTTGAAGAGAGATAAACGTTCTTGCTCTGTTCTCCAACCACAACAAGTGTTTTCTTGTCGTTCACTTTAAGATTCTTCAGGATTGAAGAATACTCGGAAGTTTTCGGAGTCTCGAACTGAAGATCTTCAATGATCATCAGGTTGTTCTCTTTCGCTTTGTAGGAAAGAGCCGAACGACGTGCAAGTGCTTTCACTTTTTTGTTCAGGCGGATCGTGTAATCACGCGGCTCTGGTCCGTGTGCACGTCCACCTCCACGGAAGAGCGGAGATTTCATGGAACCGGCACGTGCTCCGCCTGTTCCTTTCTGGCGCTTCAATTTCTTCGTGGTACGTGCGATCTCTGCACGCTGTTTTGCTTTATGCGTACCCTGGCGCTGAGCGGCGAGGTACTGTTTCACGTCAAGATATATAGCGTGATCGTTCGGTTCGATAGCGAACACGGCGTCACTGAGCTTTACTTTCTTTGACGTTGCTTTTCCGTCTTTATTATAAACTGCGAGTTCCATGTTATTTGCGGATAAGAACGTATGAACCTTTAGCACCGGTCACAGAACCTTTCACAACGAGAAGATTCTTTTCCGGCATCACTTTTACGATCTGCAGATTCTGGTTATTCACCATGCGGCCGCCTGTTCTGCCGGCCATGCGCATTCCCGGGAGAACGCGAGCTGCAGTTGAAGAGTTACCGAGTGAACCAGGAGCGCGGTTACGATCGTGCTGGCCGTGCGTGTTTCCACCCACACCGCTGAATCCATGACGTTTTACAACACCCTGGAAACCTTTTCCTTTGGAGATACCACGTACATCAACGAGTTCACCTTCTTTGAAAAGTTCAACCGTGATCACATCTCCCGCATTTTTCGCTTCAGCAAAATCATTGAATTCAGCGACTTTGCGTTTTGGAGTAGTACCTGCCTTTTTGAAGTGCCCCTGCATTGATTTTGCAGTATGCTTTTCCTTCTTTTCGTCAAAGGCGAGCTGGAGAGCTTCGTAGCCATCCTTCTCCTTGGTTTTTACTTGCGTGACAACGCAAGGACCTGCCTCGATGATCGTGCATGGAATATATTTTCCATTGGCACCAAAGACACTGGTCATTCCGATTTTTTTACCAATTAGGCCTGACATTTTTATTTATTTATTTGAACTGATTACTGAATTACGGATTAAGGAACTTTGATCTCTACTTCAACACCGCTCGGCAATTCGAGTTTCATCAACGCGTCAACTGTTTTCGAAGTTGAGCTGTAGATATCGAGCAGGCGTTTGTAGCTGCAAAGTTGAAATTGCTCGCGCGCCTTCTTGTTCACGTGCGGGGAACGGAGTACAGTATAGATACGCTTGTGTGTCGGCAGCGGAATAGGTCCGCTTACTACAGCACCTGTGCTCTTTACGGTTTTCACGATCTTCTCAGCCGACTTGTCAACCAGGTTGTAGTCGTATGATTTCAATTTGATGCGGATCTTTTGGCTCATAGTTTTTATTTAAAAGAACGTTATGCTTTAACTGCTTTTTTTCCGTTTGCTTTTGCGATCACTTCTTCAGCTGTGCTGCGTGGCGCTTCTGCATAATGAGAGAATTCCATTGTGGAAGAAGCACGTCCGGATGTGATGGTACGCAATTGCGTTACATAACCGAACATTTCTGACAGCGGAACTTTCGCTTTCACTACCTGTACACCTGCGCGTGAATCCATTCCTTCGATCTGGCCACGGCGTTTGTTCAAATCACCAACCACATCACCCATGTTCTGTTCAGGTGTGAGCACTTCCACTTTCATGATAGGCTCGAGAAGAATTGGTTTTGCTTTCGGAAGCGCTTCACGGTATGCTGTTTTTGCGCAGATCTCGAAAGAGAGTGAATCGGAATCCACATCGTGGTAAGAACCATCGGTGAGGACCACTTTCATTGTTTGGATCGGGTATCCTGCGAGAACTCCGTTCACCATTGATGCGCGGAATCCTTTTTCAACCGCTGGAATGAATTCGCGCGGGATATTACCACCCGAAATTTCATTCACGAATTGCAATCCACCATTCTTCTGATCGGCAACGAAGTCGGCGTCAACCGGAGAAACGGTGAACTTGATGTCAGCGAATTTACCGCGACCACCCGTTTGTTTCTTATAGATCTCACGGTGTTCAACTGTTCCGTTGATCGCTTCTTTGAAGTTAACCTGCGGTGCACCCTGGTTCACCTCCACTTTGAATTCGCGACGAAGACGGTCAACAATGATCTCGAGGTGAAGCTCACCCATACCACTGATGATCGTTTGTCCGCTGTCCTCGTCTGTTTTAACACGGAACGTAGGATCTTCTTCAGCGAGTTTAGCAAGGCCAACTCCGAGTTTATCAAGATCAGCTTGTGTTTTCGGCTCGATAGCAAGACCGATAACAGGCTCAGGGAAATTCATTGCTTCGAGAACGATCGGATGGTTCTCATCGCAAAGCGTATCTCCGGTTTTAATGTCTTTGAACCCAACGGCTGCACCGATATCACCAGCGTCGATGAACGGGATCTGGTTCTGCTTGTTCGCATGCATCTGGAAGATACGTGAGATACGTTCTTTCTGTCCCGAGCGGGTATTCAATACGTATGAACCGGAATCAAGGTGACCAGCATAGCAGCGGAAATAAGCAAGACGGCCAACGAATGGATCGGTCGCGATCTTGAACGCAAGAGCGGTGAACGGTTGTTTCACATCCGGTTTGCGTGTTACTTCTTCTTCTGTATCAGGATTGATGCCTTTGGTGTCTTCTTTGTCCATTGGAGAAGGCATCAGTTCCATTACATAATCAAGCATGGTCTGAACGCCTTTGTTCTTGAACGCGGAACCACAAACCATCGGAACCACTTTATTCGCCATGCACGCTTTACGCAATGCCGCGAGCACTTCCGTTTCGGTGATCGTTTCCGGAGCTTCGAAAAATTTCTCCATGATCTTATCATCGAATTCAGAAACAGATTCCAATAATTTTTCGCGCCACTCTTTCACGTCATCCACCATATCCGCTGGAATAGGAACTTCAGTGAAAGTCATTCCCTGGTCAGCATCGTTCCAAACGATACCGCGGTTGTTGATCAGATCAACAACACCTTTGAAGTTCTCTTCAGAACCGATCGGAAGCTGAAGCGGAATAGGATTTCCACCCAGAACTTCTTTTACCTGCTTCACAACACCGAGAAAATCGGCACCCGCACGGTCCATCTTGTTAACGAACCCGATACGTGTTACATTATAGTTATTCGCGAGACGCCAGTTGGTCTCCGACTGCGGCTCCACTCCATCAACCGATGAAAAGAGGAATACCAGTCCGTCGAGTACACGAAGGGAACGGTTAACCTCAACGGTGAAGTCAACGTGACCCGGTGTATCGATGATGTTCATCTTGTATTTGTTTCCGCGATAATTCCAGAAACAGGTTGTCGCTGCAGAGGTGATCGTGATACCACGTTCCTGTTCCTGCACCATCCAGTCCATCGTAGCAGCTCCGTCGTGCACTTCACCGATCTTGTGATTCACACCAGCGTAATAAAGAATACGCTCAGTACAGGTGGTTTTACCTGCATCGATGTGGGCTGCGATCCCGATGTTCCTTGTAAATTTTAAGTCGCTCATTGTAGTATCCCCTCTTTTATTTTACAGACGGAAATGCGCGTAAGCTTTGTTAGCTTCCGCCATCCTGTGTGTGTCTTCTTTCTTTTTGAATGCGGCACCTTCTTCTTTTGCAGCAGCAAGAATTTCTGCAGCGAGACGTCCTGCCATTGATTTCTCATTACGCAAACGCGCATACGAGATAAGCCATTTCATTCCAAGCGCTGTACGGCGCTCCGGGCGGATCTCCTGCGGGATCTGGAACGTAGCACCACCCACACGGCGGCTGCGAACTTCCACATTAGGTGTAACGTTCGTCAACGCTTTTTTCCAGGTTTCCAATCCGTCGGCCGATTCCGCTTTCTTCTGAACGATCTCGATCGCGTCGTAGAAAATGTTGTAGGCACCGGATTTTTTACCCTGGTACATCAGGCTGTTCACAAAACGTGTTACGAGTACATCCTGGAATTTAGGATCAGGTAACAACGGACGTTTTTTTGCTCTTGCTTTCCTCATTGGTGAAGTATGGCTAAGTGATCTTTACTGTATTATTTTTTCGCGGCAGCTTTAGCAGCGCCTGCTTTTGCTTTTTTGGTGCCGTATTTAGAACGACGCTGGTTACGTCCTTCCACTCCGGCTGTATCGAGCGCTCCACGAACGATGTGGTAACGAACTCCAGGAAGATCTTTTACACGACCACCACGAACGAGAACGATCGAGTGCTCCTGCAGGTTGTGGCCTTCACCCGGAATGTAGGCGATCACCTCAAGTTTGTTCGTCAAGCGAACCTTCGCAACTTTACGAAGCGCAGAATTCGGCTTCTTTGGCGTTGTGGTATAAACACGGGTGCAGATTCCACGTTTTTGTGGACAGCTATCAAGAGCTGCAGACTTACTTCTGTTTGAAGCCTTGAATCGGCCTTTGCGCACCAGTTGTTGTATTGTTGGCATGAGTGCTTTTAATTAATTGACTGTCAATTTTTTAGCAAAATATTTTCACCCCAGTTCAGTTTTTGGGGAGGGCAAAGGTACTAATTCTTCGAAATAAACAGCATGTTGTGAAAAATTTTTTTCTTGAAAATCAACGAGTAGGCTAAGTTTTGGAACGTTTGGAGAAAATCGGCGAAATGAGGCGCCAGGTTTTGATCGGTTTTCAGAAAATCAGGATCCTGAAAATCCTCATTTCGGCGATGTTGATTTTGCTGATTTCTTGATTTTTTTGAAGAATCCGGCCAAAAAATTGGTGAAATCAGCGAAAAACTTAGAAAAAATGGCGAATTGTTGGCCAAAATCATGCGATTCGATCGAACAATTCATCCTCCTCGATCCAACTCTTTTCCTACATTTGAGCATGCCGGTCACGATCTGTGGAGCTTCCTACCATCAACCCAAGAAGATTTATTCCAACCAGGATTTTTTCAAAGAGTTCCCCGAATCCATTGGGGCAAGCCTCGAAAAAACGGGGGTCGTATCGAGAGCAGTTGCTGATAAATCGGAAGTTTCGAGCGACCTCGCACTGGCCGCGGCCGAAAAACTGATCGAACAGGAAAATATTGACAGAAGCAGGATCGGCTTGCTTGTTTACTGTTCCGCCGATTTCGATTATTACACTCCGGCAACGGCTTGTGTCCTTCACGGCAAACTTGATCTGCCATCTTCGTGCGGCGCGATGGATCTGACACTCGGTTGCAGTGCGTACATCTACGCGCTTTCGGCGATCAAGGGAATGATGGAAACGAACGGAATTGAAAACGCATTGCTCCTTACCGCTTCCACACTCACACGACTCATTCATCCGAAAGACCGTTCGAACAGATTTCTCTTCGGTGATGCCGGATCAGCGACATTGATCAGCAATAAACAAGAAGGATCCATCGGCCCATTCGTTTTTGGAACAGACGGAAAAGGATTTGAAAAGATCATGGTACGCGACGGATATCTTCGTCATCCCTATACAAATGCGTCGTGGATCGACCGTAAAGATGAATTCGGAAATGTGACGAACGACGGAAGTTTTTTCATGGATGGTTTGAATGTTTTTCTCTTTTCTGTTCGTGTCGTTCCGAAAATGATCGCAGAAGTGCTGGCGAAGGCGTCCATGAAACAGGATGAGATCGATCTCTTCATTTTTCATCAGCCGAATGTTTTTCTCAATGAAACGCTGCGGAAAAAAATGAATATCCCGGAAGAGAAATTCGTGCATTGCATGGACAAATTCGGGAACACGGTGCAAGCGACCATTCCAATTGCGATCAGTGAATCGATCCGGAACGGCCGATTGAAACCGGGCATGAATGTTCTGCTCGCAGGATTCGGAGTCGGGCTTTCCTGGGCCGCCACCATCGTTCGTTTCTGAACTTACTTATTTGTTATTTTTGAGAATAATTCAATGGCATGGACACGATCAGGGAATTCATAACGAAAGTGGAAAAGGAAATTGACGGAATTTCTCCCGGAACCCTGCAGCCCGCTACGAATTACCGCGATCTTCCGGAATGGAGTTCCATGCATGCACTCGTGCTTATCGCATTGGCAGAAACTGATTACAACGTCACGCTCACCGGCGAAGATCTTCGTGGTTGCAAAACAGTCCAGGATCTTTACGACGTTATTTCCAAAAGAACGAACTGATGGCATTGTTCCGTACTTCCGGCGGAAGGATCATGGGCATCTCGGCGGCTGTTCCATCCACAATGGTCAGCAATCATGATTATGATTATGTAACTAAAGCAGAACGTGATCTGCTCATCAAGACCACGGGAATTGAAAAGAGATATTTCGCACGCGAAGGTTTGACGACAGGCGATCTTTGTGAAGCAGCAGCGAAAAAATTAATCGCAGAATTGAATTGGGACAAAAACGAGATCGATCTTTTGATCTTCGTTTCGCAATCGCCCGATCATTTTGTTCCGGCCACTTCCATCATTCTCCAGGGAAAACTCGGACTCGGAAAACAGGCCGCAGCATTCGACATTAATCTCGGATGCAGTGGTTATGTGTATGGCTTGTCGGCGATCATGGCGATGATGGCGACCGGCGGATTCCGCAAAGCTTTATTGTGTGCGGGAGATATTTCCACTGCGGCATTGAATCCGAAAGATAAAAGTGCTTACCCGCTTTTTGGTGATGCGGGAACTGTTACCGCCATCGAATATGATTCCACTTCTTCCATCGCTTTCAACCTGCAGAGTGACGGAAAAGGAAAAGACGCGATCATCATTCCCGACGGAGGATTGCGCAACCGGATCAGTAATGAAACTTTTATTGAGAAAGAATATGAACCCGGCGTCATTCGCCACAGGAGAAATCTCTGGCTGAATGGATTTGACGTTTTCAATTTTTCGGTTCGTGAAGCGCCGCCGAATATCAATACCCTTCTCACTTATTGCGGAATTACCATTGATCAACCCGATCTTTTCATCATGCACCAGGCGAATAAACTCATGAATGAAACGATCCGGAAAAAACTGAAAGTTCCAGCGGAAAAAGTCCCTTATTCACTCGACGAATTCGGGAACACAAGTTCCGCTTCCATTCCAATGACCATTGTGGCACGATGCGGTAATGAAGTGAAAGAAAAAAAGAATTGGTTATTTGCTTCATTCGGTGTAGGATTGTCGTGGGCTTCCTGCTATTTTGAATCAGCGCCCATCCATTGTCCCGAAGTAATTTTTGTGGATTGACCCATGAGCAAAACGCCATTCCATCTCGACAACAAAAAGATCCTCGTCACCGGCGCGACCGGCGGAATAGGAAGACAAACCGCGTTGTCCATTGTGGAAATGGGTGGCGAAGTTTTCATTTCCGGCCGCGATGAAAAAAAACTGGAGGAACTGGCGAAGGAATTGAAGACCGGAAAAGATCATTTTGTTTCTGCCGATCTTACCACCGATGAAGGAAGGAAAAAACTTATCGCTTCTGTTGGGCAGCTCGACGGACTCGTTCATTGTCCCGGATATGTTTCGCCATTTCCTGTAAAGTTCATGACCGAACAGAAGATGGCGGACACGATGAAAATAAATTTCGAAGCGCCGGTCCTGGTAACAGGAATGCTGCTGAAAGAAAAAAAGTTCAGCGATCATTCGTCACTCGTTTACCTCTCCTCCATTTCTTCGCATCGTCCGCAACGTGGTGCAGCCATGTATGGCGGATCGAAAGCCGCGCTTGAATCATTCGTGAAAGTTCTCGCGCAGGAATTATCCGCGCAGAAGATCCGCGTGAACACGATCTCGCCCGCCATGGTGCGCACACCGATGTATGACCGCGCGGAAGAAATGGTTTCGAAGGAGGAAATGGACAAACACATTTCGAAATATCTCATCGGTGTGGGAGAACCCGCCGACGTTGCGAATGCCGCGATCTACCTTCTTTCATCCGCATCGAAATGGGTTACCGGAATTAATCTTATTTTGGATGGAGGAATCCTCCTTTGATCTATGAACACACCTGAATTTTCCATTGTCATCCCCGTTTTCAACAGCGCACCTATCCTGGAAGAATTGTGTTCGGAGATCGATAAAAGTCTTTCGGGAACCGGTTATGAAATGATCCTGGTGGATGATGACAGTTCGGACGGAAGCTGGGACGTCATCACGAAACTCAAGGAAAAATACGGCAACAGATTCACGGGCGTTCGTCTCGGAAAAAATTCGGGGCAACACAACGCGCTCGTGTGCGGATTCACCTTCGCGAAAGGAAACGCGGTGATCACGATGGATGATGATATGCAGCATCCGCCGAAAGAGATCCCGAAACTCATTGAGAAATTCAGAAGTTCGGATGCTGATGTCGTTTACGGAATTTACCAGGTGAAACAGCACGGCGCACTTCGTAAAGCCGGAACAGATTTCGCACAGATCAGTTCGAAGATCACGGTGGGAAATGTCGGCATCGGTAGTTCTTTCCGCCTGATCAGGAAAAGCATCATTGATAAGATCATTCTCCAGCGCTACCAAGCGCAGATGTTCATTGACGAAGTTCTGCAATGGTACACGTCGAAATTCGACAGTGTGGAAGTGGAACATCACGAGCGGAAAAAAGGGAAATCAGGGTACACCGTTTTCCGTCTCGCAAGAATTTATCTTGACACCGTAGTGAATTACACGGCTGTTCCGCTGAAGATGATGACGTGGATCGGACTCTTTTCTTCCGTCGTTACTTTCTTTCTCGGCCTGGTTTTCATTTACCGGAAACTCGTACACGATGTTCGTCCCGGATTCACCGCGGAGATCGTCGCGATACTTTTTTCAACGAGCTTACTCATGTTCTGCATGGGAATCATCGGGAGATATCTTCACAAGATCTATCACCTGATGAGCCGCCGTCCTCCCTACACTATTCACAGCATCGTTTAAATTCCTGTTCATGATCATCAACGGTTACGGTGTGGAACTGATCAGGCTTCGGCACGAACATATTGAATTGGTTCGCACGATGCGCAATTCCGAATCGGTGAAAAAGTACATGGAATACCGCGACGAGATCACACCGGACATGCAGGAGAAATGGTTCGCGTCGGTGAACAACCGGAACAATAATTATTTCCTGATCTGTGTGGACGGAGAAAAGATCGGGGTGATCTACGGTTCGCAGATCGACTGGAACACGAGAACAACGGGCAATGGTGGAATTTTCATCTGGAATGAGAATTTTATCGGGAGTAATATTCCCATGACCGCTTCGCTGTTATTGCTCGAGATCAATTTTCTCCTCGGCATGCAGCAGACTTATGTGAAGATCCTGCAGGATAATGACCGTGCGAAACAATTCAATTTTTCACTCGGCTATCGCGTGCTTCCCGGCCAGGAAAATATCGCGAATCAGCAATATGTTCTCGACAAGGATCTTTTCTTCAGCAAAACGGAAAAAGCGAGAGCACTTCTCGCCACACAACACGGAGATCAATTCATCGTCACGATGGATCACCCGGAAGATGATTCCGAATCGCACCTGGTCAATGTTTACCGATCGATCCCCGAGGAAAATAAAAAGCGGATCAAGCTGATTGTATCATGATACCGGCTTTCGAAAAAGGTTCAACCATTCGGTTCGAGCCCTGGTACAATTACCTCGGCAGAAAATTCGCAAGCGATCTTCCGGAATATTTCGATGACACCAATTGGAAATGGGTTAAAGAGGGTGAAGAACATTTTTCCGTTTTCAAAAAAGAGATCGATGCTGTGCTGAAAAAGAGCGGGATCCTCGAACCTTATTTTCACAGGTCACTTGTAAGCGGAGGAAAATGGGAGATCGTGAATTTTTTCTTCTGGAATAAAAAACACGGGAAGAATTGTGCCGAATGTCCTGCACTGACGCGATGGCTCGAATCGATTCCGGGAATGGTCACCGCGGGCATCAGTTATTTATCGCCGCACACCGAAATAAAACCGCACGTTGGCGACACGAACATGATCGCGCGCTGTCATATGGGATTGTACATACCCGCGGGACTTCCGGAATGCGGAATAAAAGTGAATGATAAAGACCGCGAATGGAAAGAAGGAAAATTCCTTCTGTTCTGCGATGCGTACATGCATTCGGCATGGAATCGCACGGATAAAAACCGTTACGTGCTGATCATTGATGTCGTGTTGCCGAGATTCATTGGAGAAAAAGAGAATATTTCGAAGAATGTGCGGGCGAATATGAAAATGCTCGAAGCGATGGAGAAACATCCGTGGAGAAGAAAATTGCCGCGATTCATTTCCAACATCATCCGGAATCGCTATAAGAGAATGGTGTGACTGCTACACCCGTTCGTGCCGGGTGTAACACCCGACACCACTTTGCTCACTCTTTCTCTTCCGGAAAATTCACCTTCGGCAGCATCCACTCCATGTACGCGTTGTGCGCACCGGGCAATTCCTTTGCAGGATATTTTTTTCTTTTCACACGGAGTTGTTTCAGATCGACGCGGAACATCGTCGGATAATCGAACGTCGGATTCATGAGCCATTTGAAGTGACGTTTGAAGAAAGATAATCCTGCTCCCGGAAATTTCGCGATGTTCATTTGCGGACGCAGCGCTTTCAGCATCTTCTTCCACTTATCGTAATTGTAATCGAGATATTCCTCCGTTCCCCATTCTTTCTCGAGATCCATCCCGATGTGAAAGGTCAGATGTTGTCTCGTGAGCAACAGCGGATCATTGGCGAATGTGAAGATGTTATAGAAAAGGTCATTCCCTGCAGGAGGAACACCGATACAAACTTCAGCAGGAAAGAATTTCCCGATCAGCGAGCGCTTGAAAACAAAACAATCGTAACCGATGTGATCGTATCCTGCATGCGCCACCTGGACTTCGTACGGTTCATCCATGAATCGCGCCGGAATCCTTCTGCGGTTGATGATGAGCGCGTCGTGTCCTTTTGAAAGATAAAATTGAATTGCGTTGTAGAATCCGGGAACGAAAACGATATCACTATTGGCGAAGATCACATATTCTCCAGTCGCAACTTTTGCTGCTTCGGAAAGAATATCACTGATCAGCGGAAGTCTGCGCTTTTCCCTGAAGTCGTGCAGATCAAGGACACTCCGGCTCAATTCGCATGATGCATCGAACAGTGCAGGAATTTCATGCTTCGCTTCCGGAAAACTCACGGCGATCATCTGGAGTGAAACGGATGAAGGGCAATTCTTCTTCAGCAGTTCCATCGAATGCAGCGTCTTCTGCTGTATCCGGAATAATTCCGCATTCTCTTTTCCGGAGACAAAATTCAGGATATGTGAGAAAGAATGATCCATCAGCCCGCGTGCGTTTTGACAAAGTTCAGTTCTTTCCACGAGAATCCCGCATCTTCTTTCTGCTGGATCGTTCTTCCATCGAAAAGTCCGCGCATATCGAGACGGAACATCATGGGGTAACTGAACAAAGGACTCATCAGCCACCGATAATGCCGTTTGAAGAATGGCAAGGTGTATCCCGGAAAATTCTTCACCGTGAATTCATTTCTATGTTTCTTCAGAAAATTCCGGATGATGTCGTATTGATATTCCACCACACTTTTTTCCGTCCAGGGTTTTACGATCTCCATGCCGAGATGATACGTGAGATGTTTGTCGGTCAGCACCGCGCAGGAATCTGTCCGCAGAAAAAGATTGTGCGCGAAAAGAAACCCGATACCGGGAACACCAACAGCGGCATTCCCGAACTCCAGTTGATCAAGCAGGGAGCGATGGAAAACAAAACAATCGTAACCGGGATGAGGAAGTCCGTCCTGTGTAAATATTTTTTCGGGAGAATCCAGCAAAGATTCTTCCACTCTCCTGCGGTTGATGATGAGCGCCTGGTGTTTTTCCACTTTCAGGATCTGCGCAATGGCCGAATAGAATTGCGGCGCTGGAATGATATCCATGTTGGTGTAGATATAATAATCCGCTTCGGGAAATTTTTTCAGTCCGTCGAGAATATCAGCCATCAGCGGAAGTTTCTTCTTCATCGCGATGCCTGAAACATCGGAGAGCGAACGCTCCAGCTGCTTGACACGAATGATCTCAATCGGAAAAGCAGTTTCGTCCTCTTTGAAATAAGCCGCGCAGATCTTTACTTCATCGATTCCTTCTGCTGTTTTCGCCGCATTGAACAACGCATCAAAAGTGAGTTTCTGCAAGCGCTTTTCCTTTTCCGAAGGACCCGGATCAAAAGGATTCACGATGTGGACAAAGCGCATCTCTAAAAATACTGTTTTTGCTTAGATTTGTCCGAATAGAATAGAGCTCCCATTCTTTACCCTGCATTCCACTGTTCGCGATCCGATCATTTTATCACGGGGACACGGTGATTCACGGAGAAAAAGCTGCTCATTCAAACAAGGACGCGACTTCATGATCATTATCAGCGGAGGTTTTCCAAAATCAGCAAGCACGCTCCTGTTCTACTACATGGAGGAATACCTCGCGCGTTCGGGAAAGAAGAATGCGCAAAAGAAATTTCTCCGCTGGAATCCCGAAGGATTCATTCCCGCTTTCGGTATTCTCAATTCCACACGACTTGTTTTGCTTTCGGTTTTCTCGGGTGATGTGGTCGTGAAAACGCACGCCGCGCCGAACTGGGTACTGAAATTGCTCATCAACCTGAAATTCGCCAAAGCGTACTACTCCATTCGTGATCCACGCGACTGTGTGTTATCAGCGCTCGATCATGGAAGATCAGCTCGTGAAAAAAAAGAAAAAACTCCTTCGGACATTGCCTTCGCTCCTTTTCAAACGCGCAAAGATCTCTATCCTGCTTTTCACATGCATTTCGATCGCTATATGAAATGGAAGCGCTATGGAAAAGTTCTATTCGTTCGTTACGAAGAATTGCTTGACGATACCTATGGCGAATTGAATTCGATCCTTTCTTACCTCGGAAAAACAGAAGAGCAGAAAAACACGAGAGCTATAGAGAAATACTTCGCAGCAAAAAAACACGAAACCCGTCATTTCAATAAAGGCGTGATCTCACGTTATGCCGACGAATTGAAAAATGAAGAGATTGACGAGATCGAAAAAGAATTGCCGGAGATCTTTTCCGAAATGAATTATCCACTGCACCAAAATAAAAAAGGATGATCAAGGG
>DATJEX010000343.1:0-13366 GCA_035496135.1 Bacteroidia bacterium | reverse complement strand
ACTCTATCCCGATCCTTCCGATGGAACTTTTTCGATCCACACCGAACGTTCCTGCAATTCAACAGTTGAAGTCCGCGATCCCGAAGGAAGATTGATCTTTTCGGGAAATTATTTTCAGACTTCGCAGATCGATATCAGTCTGAACACCGCTCCGGGAATTTATTTCGTTACGCTGGTGAGCAACGGACAAGGAACAACGCGAAAGATCATTTGTCATTGAAAATTATTTGCTTCACTTCTCATACTCAAATAAACATCACATGAACAATCCTCTCAAACATCCTGCTGTGGTCTACGGTGGCGCAGGGCTATTCGTCGTCATAGGAATTATTATTTATGTTTTCTATGATCAAATGAAAGACTTCGGTCTTTCCATTTTCGGTGTTGAAATTTTTCATCGCGGTTACGAGGCAATGGGAAGACTCGGATTCTCGGCTTTATTTGTCGTGCTGGGTGCCATTGTTGCCTACCAGGGATCAAAAGAGATAAAGAAAAGCAGGAGCGAAAAGCAATGATCAAATTCCTCCACATCGAATGCGCTACTCCACTCTGCTTTTTTTCATAGTCCTTTCGATCTGTTCCTGCAAACAGCCGGAAACAAAAAAACCGTTTCCGTTTCCCTATAAATGGACCGACAGTGTTATTGATTATTCGATCACACACCAGGAATTGACATTGAAGTTCCCGAATCATACCGCTTTCAAACGCTGGCTGTTTGAAGTTCAAGTTGACACGGGCTATTCGGATTTTTTTATTGACACCGTGAATCCGAGAGAATATCCCGTGGTGAATGATGAAGTTCATATTCCTGTTCAGATAAACGATTCATTTGATCTTGATAAGTTGCGCTATACTTTATTTGGAGAGCCCTGGGATTGTCAATTATTCGGACGACAGGAAAATGGAAAATTCTACGATGAAGGAAGAGAACCTTATATTCTTCAGGATGGAAGATTTCATCTTTTTCCCCGTGTTCTCAAAATGGATTGGTACATAGCCCCGGATTCACTATTCTATAGTGACAGCGCCAACTATTATTACATGAGGATGATGCAGCCATTCGTAAAAGACAGTACAGAAGCGTACCCGTTATCTATACGTCCTGAATGAAACATTACTCTTACTTTTGTAAAAATCATTTTCTGTGAGCACAGGACATTCATTTGATGTGATCGTCGTAGGAGGAGGATGTGTTGGTTTAGCAGCGGCCTACAAGATCAACGTTCGTCACCCGCATCTCAAAGTCGCCGTTCTTGAAAAAGAAGATCATGTCTCTCCGCACCAGACGGGGCATAATTCTGGCGTGATCCATTCCGGAATTTATTACAAACCCGGTTCTTACAAAGCGAAGAACTGCGTGGAAGGAAGAAGAGAGATCGTCGCCTTCGCGAAAGAACATAAGATCGCGCACGACATCTGCGGAAAAATAATCGTGGCGACACACGAGAGCGAACTCGCGCACATGAATAAAGTGTACAACAATGGCGTGGCGAATGGCGTGGAGGATATCGCGCTTATTGATGCGAAAAGAATAAAAGAGATCGAACCATTCGTGGAAGGCATCGCAGGGATCTGGGTGGGCTGCACGGGTATCATCGATTTTCCAGGTGTGACAAAAAAATTAGCCGAACTTCTTGAACAGCAATTTTCCGGAAGTAAAGTTTTCCTCTCGACCGAAGCGAAAGATTTCGTGCATAAAGAAGGAAGCACAGACATTGTAACGAACAAAGGAATTTTCAACGCGAAATATATTGTGACTTGTGGCGGATTGCAGAGTGATCGTCTCGCAAAAAAAGAAGGAACAAAGTCGGATGCTGCGATCGTTGGTTTCCGTGGCGATTATTATGACCTGACGGAAGTGGGAATGAAAAAAGTCCGCAACCTCGTTTATCCTGTTCCGAATCCGAAGTATCCATTCCTCGGTGTTCATTTCACACGAATGGTTCACGGCGGAGTGGAATGCGGGCCGAATGCAGTTTTTGTTTTCAAGCGCGAAGGTTATGGAAAAACATCTTTCAGTTTCCGCGACACCGCTTCGGCATTGACATTCGGCGGAACATGGAAATTCTTCGCGAAGAATATGAAATTCGGCCTCGACGAATATCGCGGCGCCTTTTCAAAAAGATATTTTCTCAAACGTTTGCGGACACTCATTCCTTCACTTCAATCCGAAGACATCGTTGCTTCGCGCAGTGGTGTGCGTGCGATGGCGCTCTCGCCCGAAGGAAACATGATCGACGATTTCAAAATTGAATTCCGCGGAAATGCGATACACGTGCTCAATGCTCCATCACCGGCGGCAACGGCTTGTCTCGCGATCGGAAAAGCAATAGAAGAAATGGCTACAGAGAAGTTTGCTTTGGGGAGATAGTTGTTACGGGGAGATTACAGATTTACTACGGACAATACAGATTACGGATGTAAACTGATTTACAGAGGAGAAAATCCAATGAGTATTTTCTTTTTATTCACCGAATGAATATCTTTCAATTCCCAACACCCCGATCATGAAAAAACTTTTTCTCTTTTCCCTGCTCCTTCTTCCTTCTTCCCTGCTCCTCTCGCAATCGGATTCTACGTTCGTCGGAAAATGGAAATGCACAGTGATCGTCGGAGAAAGCAGTCGGGATTCCTATATTCAATTAAAGAATGACAGCACATTCGTTGCCGGAGCTGATTCAAGTTTCAGCGACAAGAGTAAACAAACTGCCACCGGGAAATGGAAATTGAATCCGAAAGGCGATATCATTCTCGTTCCGAATGACACCGCCATGGAAACACATTACTTTGAACACCTGGATCACTGGAAATTCCATTATTACCTGAATGAAAGACACGGACAGACTTACCCTTTTGTGGCAATGGAAATGAGATTCGATATTTACCTGGAGAAGATCGTTCCGAAACAGAAAGGCAAGAAGAAAAAAGTCAGGGCGAAGTATTGAACTATTTCTGATCGATCACCGACAGTTCACCTCCCGGCATTCAGATCCACTTTTTCCGTTTTCAATTCCTCTTCCATTTTTTTCGCTTCACGCGCTGTTCGCAAACCGTAGATCAGCGCCGAAAAGATGATCACCTTCCAGATGATGCCGGCAAAAATGGAAAGTGGATTCACGAATGCATAGATGAGCAGCAGCGTCGCGAACGTAATGAGTCCGGATAATACGGCGGGAAAAGGATTCTTTGTCGACCAGATCCCGTAACCGACGAAAAGTGAAACCACGATCGCTCCTTCGATGATCACCGCTGTGCTGTTGAGCTGGAAATAAACGATCAGGTAGTTCACAAGGAATAAAGCAGCGGCACCGAACAACGCATTCCTCGCTCTTCCCACACTTTCATGCATCTGGTCGATGCGGATCAGCAATAATTTTTTGGCCTGGATGAATTTCACCTGGTCTTCATTGGTTCCGTTCTGCGGAAAACCACAGGAGGGACAGAAGATGTCCGTTTCTTTCAACGGAGAAGTCTTGCAGTAATAACATTCTTCCCTGTTTTTGATCTCGATGTTGAGATGACCTCTCCGGCGAAGGACGGGGTTGTTCAGTGGATCCATATGATATGATTTTTATTGAAGATCATTCCCCGGTCGTATGCGTCGCGCAGAACAAAACAGAGGTTGTACGTGAAATGAAAAAGCATTCCGTAAACGATGTGCCCGTTTTTCTTCCGCAACCACGCCGCAAACAATGCGATCGGCACGAGCCAGATGAGTGAGATGGGTGATAAATGCAGAATGCCGAACAGGATCGACGACACCACGATCACCGCGCTGATGTCCATCGTGGGAGAAAGACGATCGTAAATGATACCGCGGAAAGCAAGTTCCTCGAAGATCGCCGGCTGTACCGCAATGGAAATGATGGACCACAACACCGGATGATCCGTGTCGCCGTACATGTAAGTATAAAAAACGTCGTTGTTCAGGCGACTCAATTCATTGGCAATGACATCCACTACCACACTGAAAGCGATAGCAGCGAGAATGATCAACGGGAACATCCACCACCTGTACTTACCAATGAACATCCGCTGAAAGAATTGATTTCCTTCGAGCAATGTGAAAATGAAGATCACCAGCGAGATCAGTATGCCGACAAAACTCATGACCTTCCATGTCGGTTCCACTTTCGTGAATTTCAGGATCACGCAGATGAGCAGGAGAATTCCGTAAAGAAGAAAAATACGCTGCAGGGAAAAACGCTGGTGTGAATCCTTTCGCATCTCTTCCACTACGTCGCGCGTCACGAGTGGTTTACCGCAACTGCTGCAGAAGCGCGCTTTTTCATCCTGTTCGGAATTACAGTTGGGGCATGGTGGCATATTATTCCGCGTTCTGTTCCTGGATATTCATTTTACTAAGCTCGAGTTCTTTCTTCAGCTTCTCCGCTTTCCTGACCGCGCTCATTCCATAGATGAATCCACCGAAGATCATTGCCTTGATCACGAGTGCGCTGAAAATGGAAACAGGGTTGATAAGGAAATTCACCGCGATGAATGTGCAATAGCAAAGCAACCCGGTGAGCAATGCAGCGTAAGGTTTATAGATCGCCCAGACGCCGAGTCCGGCATAAAGTACAGCAATGGTTATTTCACCGATCGCACCTGTCGCACTCTTGAGATTGAAATAATAAAACGCGGCGACCAGGAAATTGAATCCGGAAAGAATGAAAAGTATGAGTCGCCCGACTCCGATGTCGCCCTGTGTTTCCCTTATCTCCGATCGCTTGACCCTTCTGCTGAGAATGAATTTACGCTGCTCGAATTCTGTTCCGCGCTGTGGAAATCCGCAGGACGGACAGTAAATGATATCATCTGCCAACGGAGTTGTGCCGCACATGTGACACTTTTTCAGATCGCGGATCTTTACTTCGATGGTCCTGTATTTCCTGGGATCGCGTTGGGCAGCCATGGGATTTGTTGTAGCTAAGATAGCAAAGCGGAACGATGCACGTGAATATTGAGCCCCCGTAGAATCAGTTTGAACAAGCGTGCTTCACCCTTTCAGCTGCCTTATTTCATTTTCCGGATCGAAAAAACTGACATCAGTATCCAGGTAAATGAAACAGAAGCAAAATTGATCCACATCAATTCTGTAATTTCTGATCTGTTTTCCCTGGTGCGGGTTGTAAAATAATAATTCACCAAAGCCATTGCGACCAATCCGATCGTCAGAATTGAGCCCTGGGATGATTTTGCTTTATTGATACTTTTCTGCAATGCAAGGCAAACAAAATGCGCCTGGAAACAGAAAACGGGAATACAGAAAATAAGATTCGTGAATAAAAGACGCATCAGCATACCACCCCAGCTTCTTCCGTCGGGATCACTGTGAAGGTAAAGTTCACTCACGGATGCGACGAGCGCGCCTCCTGCGCAGGAATACAACCAGATGAGGGCCGGAGTTTTTCCTGAACAGTATTTCCTTGTGATCTCAGCTTTCATGTTTCCCGTATTTTCTTTCCCTGAACGCTTTCTGGACTTTCCGCTCGAGATAAAGTGCATTGCCCAGCATGATGAACATGATCACGGGAATGATCATCGTCGAAAGAAACTTTGTATTGAAAGAGATCAGATCCCTTGCTTCGAACAAACCGATGATAAGAGTCATTACATAAACGGTGAAGACGGAAGTCAGTACTTCAACCGGTTTCTTTTTCACGGCGAAAAAAGCGGCAATGAAAACCGTACAGATCGTGAGGGAAGCGAAGAATGCGATCCATTGGATGGGCGGACGGAGAAAATAGAAACTGCCCATGATAAACGCTCCGACCCAGGGCCATAACATGACGAATCTCGCCCAGCTCAAAGCTGTTTCCGATTCATCAATGAGCGATTTCAATTCCGCATTGACCATCATGAAATCCTGTTGTTCCTGCTCTGTTCCTTTCACAGGAAATCCGCACACCTCACATTCATGTGCCGGAACATCTTTAAGTTCCGATTTACAGAATTCACACTGGGCAATTGCCATGGATCAGTCTCCTGATTTTTCTCCGGTGAACTGGTCTTCCTTATTCCGGAAAAGCACGTTGAATGTGGTGAGACTTCCGTAGATCTTCGTGATGTATTGCTGCATCTCCACTTTTTCTTCGTCCGACAATTTCGGATGCGCGTTGAGTTTCTGTTCGAGCACGCGCAGCCGGTCGCGCAGCATCACGATCTTGTGGAAAAATGTTTCGATCGGAATTTCCTTTGACTTCATCGAGGCATCAGCCGGCTGAAGGACGAGATTACCTCCCTCCCATTTTCCGCCGAGTTCCACATTCTCAGAAATGTCGCTGTAGGATTCGAGGATCCTGCGCAGGGTGCGTTCAAGTTCTTCCATAGTATAAGGATGTTCGTTTTCTTCTCCGGGTAATGAAACAATGGTGATGAGATCCGCATTCCTTTTCGTCACTTCCATCACACCGCGCTTTCCGAAATCAATTCGCCAGAAAAGCTCTTCTTCCGAAAGGACTTTTCCTTTACCAAAATGTTCGTGGTCGATGATCGTTCCGGGAATGATCTCCATGTGTTTGAATTGTAGACCAAGATACAAATACCGAATCAGAGATCACAAATTATCCAATGAGCGTGCCATCCGAAAATCTGTAATCGGTATATTCGTATAATTCGTAATCTTCCCTCTATGCGTTTGGATAAATGGCTCTGGTGTGTGCGTGTGTTCAAGACGAGAACGCTGGCGGGTGACGCGTGCAAAGGCGGGAAAATAAAACTGAACGGCGATGCCGGAAAAGCTTCGAAGGAACTGAAGATCGGCGATGAGCTCACATTCAAATGGGGCATCATCACCAAAAGGATCCGCGTGAAGGATTTTCCAAAAAACAGGATCACCGGAAAACTGGTGGAAGATTTCTACGAAGACCTCACCGATCCCGGAGAATACGAACGGCTGAAAACCATGAAGGAAATGGGTCCGCCCGTTTTTTACGAAGGGAAAGGCCGACCGTCGAAGAGAGACAGAAGAAAACTGGACGACTTTTTATAGGGTCAATTACCGATGTTACGGATATACGGATTACAGATCTTACGGATCTACTGATCATAGTTTTTGAAGAGTTTCTGATTTCTTCACTCTTTATAATAGCTCTGTACCATTCGCCCTTTCTGTAATCCGTATATCCGTAACATCTGTAATCCACCCCCGTAATTACTATCTTCGTATTCAGTTACACTAGTATGGCTGAGCTGAATTTTGACGAACTGAAAAAGAAACTGGAGAAGAACTCCTGGCCCCAGGTTTACATGTTCAAATTCATTGTTCCTTCCGATAACCAGAAGATCGCGCTGGTCCAGAGTCTTTTTGAAGATGACGCAGAGATCAGTTTGCAACCCTCTTCCGCCGGAAAATACACCAGCATTACCGCAAGACAAGTGATGCTCGACGCGGAATCTGTGATCGAGGTTTACAAAAAAGCTTCTTCTATAGAAGGCATCATGTCGCTCTGAAAAATTATGCTCATGAAGAAATATTTTCTTACCCCGCTTTTTCTAATCTCCCAACTCCTCACTCCCCACTCCCAGCTCAGGGCGC
The DNA here is from genome assembly GCA_035496135.1 of Bacteroidia bacterium. Lineage (GTDB taxonomy): Bacteria > Bacteroidota > Bacteroidia > Palsa-965 > Palsa-965. The sequence continues at coordinate 5,826 of DATJEX010000343.1, read as the reverse complement.
AGGACAAGATGCTCACCACCGAAGATTGTGTTTTCGGATACTACGAACATCTTTACCCGGTCAATGCTTCACAGTTGAGTTTCATTCCGGGAAGTACCGACTACGCGTACATCGATGAGCAGTCGGGAACACCAACACTTGTGGATTACAGTGCGGCAGGAAAAAGAAAAGAGATCGTCACGCTCACAAAACTGAACGACCTTTTTAAAATTGTCAGTGGCGGTGACCTGAAAAATTTCCCAACCATCACCTGGATCAGCGCTGCTTCTTTCACGTTTGAAGACGGAACCAGTATTTATTCCTACGATGTGAAGTCGGGAAAACTCTCCATGAAAAAAAATGGTTTGTCCGATTTCAAATATGAGAATGGAGATGCGGCGCCTTTTACCGGTCATGTCGCGGGGACGATCGATAACAATCTCCACGTTTACGTAAAACAGGCGGACGGCTCGTACAAAAATATCGCGGTGACTTCCGATGCAGACATCAATATTGTCAATGGGAAATCCGTTCATCGTGAAGAATTCGGCATTACCAAAGGAACGTTCTGGTCACCGAACGGAGAACTGCTCGCATTTTACAGAATGGATCAGACGATGGTGACGGATTATCCGATCTACGATCTCACGCAGCATCCTGCAACAGTGAAAATGATCAAGTATCCGATGGCGGGACAAACATCACACCAGGTCACGATCGGCATTTACAATGTGACCACAGGCAAAACTGTTTTCCTGAAAACCGGCGAACCGAAAGACCAGTATCTCACCAACATTTGCTGGAGTCCGGATGAAAATCATGTTTACGTGCAAGTACTGAATCGTGATCAGAATCATTTGTGGATGAATTGCTACAACGCGGCAACCGGCGAATTTGAAAAAACTTTATTCGAAGAAACATCCGACAAATACGTTCACCCGATGCACCCGATGCAATTCGTTCCGGGACATGATGATGAATTCATTTATCAGTCGCAGACCATTTCAGCAGCAAATCCCGAAGGACTGAATCATCTTTACCTCTATGATATCACGGGCAAACTCCTTTCGGATATGATCCCGACGATCGACATGCAGGTTTTCCATTCACGCGTAGGAACGGAAGTAACAGAAACGTATGGCTTTGACACCAAAGGAACCTGGTTCTATTTCCAGGGCGCGCCCATTGGTACATGTGAAAAACAGATCTACGCAGTGGAAGTGAAAGCCGGCGGACAAATAAAAAAACTGACATCAACGGTCGGCGTGCACAACGCGATCTTTTCCGGCGATAAAAAATATTTCATCGACCTCTATTCTTCACCGACAGTTCCGGGAACAGATTATCTCTGCGAATCTTCCAATGGAAAACAGGACAGAATTGTTTACACCATCTCCGATCCCCTGGCGCAATACAAAAGATGCGCGATGCGTTTGTTCACCATCAAAGCAGCCGATGGTGTGACCGATCTCTGGTGCAGGATGTTTTTGCCGAACGGATTTGATTCCACCAAAACGTATCGCTCGCTCACTTACGTTTACAACGGGCCGAACGTGCAGCTCGTCACCAATTCGTGGATGGGCGGCGCCGATCTTTTTCTTTATTACATGGCGCAGCAGGGATTCGTTGTGTTCACGGTCGACGGAAGAGGAAGCGGAAACCGCGGATTGCTTTTCGAACAGGCCACGTTCCGTCATCTCGGCACACAGGAAATTGCAGACCAGCAGAAAGGAAATGATTACCTCCGTTCACTGAAATATATTGACAGCAAACGCATGGCCGTTTACGGCTGGAGCTTTGGCGGATTCATGACCACATCGCTCATGACGCGCACACCCGACCTGTACAAGTGCGGTGTCGCGGGTGGACCTGTGATCGACTGGAGTTATTATGAAGTCATGTACACCGAACGTTACATGGACACACCGCAGACCAATCCCGATGGTTACAAAGAATCCAGTCTGCTCAATTACGCCGGCAACCTCAAAGGAAAATTAATGCAGATCCATGGCACGAGTGATGATGTTGTTGTTTGGCAACACAGTTTGCTTTTCCAGAAAGCCTGCGTCGATAAAAATGTGCAGTGCGATTACTACGCGTATCCGGGTCATTTGCATAATGTGAGAGGAAAGGACAGAGTGAACCTTCTTACAAAAATCGCGGACTATGTTGTTACCAATACATAGTTTCAACGGGTGAAAGGGAGCGTGAAAGTGAAAGGGAGTGCGAAAGGAAATCAGCGAATGTTTTTTCAGGAGCAATCCGCCGCGGCGGACTGCAGTGCATCAAACGACCACCTGTCCCGTGCGTGCGCATCCGCCGCGGCGGAAGGCGCGTGCCCGGGGCTATGAAAGTTGGTTCGTGTTTCAAAATTTGTTTCAAAAAAAAGTTGCCGGTAAATTATTCCCTCTCTTTCTAATCTCAAACCAATTTAAGTCGGCTTGCCATGTGACTATAAATACAAAACTCAGGAAAAAGTGATTCAAATCATCTGATTTATTGTTCTTAATTAAACTTCTTTCTTATTCTCTTAACTGTTTTTTTATCCGACTTAGTGTAACTGATTAGATTCCCATTTTCATCGTATTTCTCCAAATGTTCAAGCCTGCCTTTCTCAGACCATTTAATCCACAACCCCGTTTTAATACTTTTCTGATATCTGGATCCATAATTAGGATCCGTTACCCAAACAACAGAATAATGGCCATACTCTGTAGGTTTGCCATTTTCATTGTAAGAGAAATACTCTCCAATGAGTAAAGCGGAAGCCGTGTCGCGATTTTCGATGAAATGTATATTGCCATTTTCATAATATTCGGTCACTTTACCTTGTAAGTCTCCACTGAAGGTTGTGAAATTTGGCGTGCTGTAATCCTCTTCCCTCTTCATATTTCCGTTATAATAGTAGTAATACCACTTCCCTATTTTGGCTGCATTACCAAATTCATCTTGAAAATATTCCCCTGTTTCCTTCACATTGCCATTGTCATACCAATAGGACACTTTACCCTTTCTTGAATTATGAAAATAAAATTCTTCACTCTTTACAGTCCCATTCGCATAATATTCCTTCCAGGTGCCATTCTTTTGCAATCCATTTTTCACAACGACAATTTCAAACATGTGAGTTACCGGATTTTCTACCTGCATGGTAGAATCATAACCCCCATCTTCATATTTTCCTTCTCTTATTATGTTGCCAGTAGAATCGTACTCGAGATAGGAAATGGAAGAAGAAGTTTCTGTATGAAATCGTTCATGAATTTTTCCATTTGAAAAATAGGTAATACTGTCAGGGTTATTATTCCCCTGTGATAGCAAAATCGCGCAAACTAAGCTAAGCATATGAGCAATTAAATGATTAAGTAGTTGTCTTTAAATATTAATCCAACCGAAATTACTCAACCCCCTCCAATAAAAAAATCCGGACCGATCGAAATCAGTCCGGATTTATTTTATCACTCGATTGTTATTTCTCCATCACGATCTTCTGCACGTACGTCTGGCCATCTGCATTCACGCGGAGGAAGTAAACTCCATTCGCATTGGACCAGAGGTTGATCGGTTTCACAAGATCACCTTTCACATCGGAAACTTTATCGCTGTACACGATCTTGCCTTCAACAGTCGTCACTTCGATCAGCACTTCGCTGTAATTCGAACCCTGGATCGTGAATGTGAACTGGCCATTGGTGGTTGGATTCGGGTACACGCCCATTCCCGCTGCGAGCGATTGTTCCTGCACGCCCGTGCACGGACTTACCGTGATCACATCCGCAACAGAATCACTGCAACCACTCGGATCGGTGTAGACATACGAGATCGTAAACGTTCCGGGTCCTGCTGTTGTCGGATTGAACATATTGCCCGCAACTCCCGGCCCTGTGTACACACCGCCCGCTGGTGAACCGTTCATCGCGAACGCTGCGTCAGCCGAACAGATCGTTGCCGGCAGACTGAATGTTGCAACAGGAGGAATATTCACGTCGATCTGCGCGCTGTCGGTGATCGAACAACCGGAGATCGCTTCTGTTACCGTCACCCAGAAGAATCCGCCAGGTGAATTAATAACGATCGAAGGCGTTGTTGCTCCCGTGCTCCAGAGGTAACCGAATCCTGCACCTGTGTTCGGTGTTTCCGTGTAAGGACTTCCGCAGATCATGGTATCATTGAATACAAGCGGCGGTGTCGCATTCACACTCACATTGATCGCGTCAGATGAAACACAACCGGAACCAACATCAGTCACCGTAAGCATGTAGTTGCCTGTTGTATTTGTGCTGAACGTATTTCCTGTCGAGTTATCGCTCCACAAGTACGTATACGGACCAGCCGGTGCGGTGAATGTGATCGGTCCGTCTCCGCTGCAGAAGGTGGTATCGTTTCCAAGTGAAACAACAGGATTCGGATTCACCGTGACCAGGATCGTATCATTGGTGAAACAACTCGTGACGTTGTCAGTTACCACAACACTGTACGTTCCGGTTGACGAAGCGTTGAGCGTCTGGTTCGTTGTATTGTCACTCCACATGTAAGAATAATTTCCTGCAGGAGCAGTGAGTACCAACGGTGCGTTCACCGAACAGATCGCGGTATCCGCACCAAGTGTTGCCGGTGGATTCGGATTCACGTTCAGCATCACCGTATCACTCGAGAAACAACTGTTGACAGTGTCTGTCACCATCAGACTGTAATTTCCTGCGAGCGTTTCACTCACCGATTGCGTTGTTGCATTCGTATTCCAGAGGAAGTGATATTCTCCCGAAGGTCCGCTGAATGTTGATGCTGTTCCCTGGCAAACAGTGACATCAGGCCCGAGCGTAAATGAAGGAGCCGTATTCATTCCGATCACAACTGTATCACTCGCGGAACATCCGTTACCCGCATCCGTTACTGTGACGTAATAATTTCCGGCAGCGTTCACAGTGAACGTTTGCGCTGTAGAATTATCCTGCCACAGGTAAGTATACGATCCTGCACTTCCGTCGAGCACCAACGGTGTATTGGAACAGATCGTTGTATCAGCTCCAAGGTTTGGTGATGGAGTTGGCTGCACCGTTACCAGTACACTTGATGTAGTGGTACATCCGCTTAATGTATCTGTAACCACTACAGTATACGTAGTTGATGTGAGCGGAGTGGTTGTCGGATTCTCTGCGGTCGGATCACTGAGACCGACTGCTGGTGTCCATGCGTATGTGTAGGCTCCTACGTTGTGCAGGAATGCGATGTTAGGGCGCTGATTGTAAGTTGTCCAACCTGTCACTGCAGAGCATGCATTCAGATCATTGTCCTGGTAATACACATTCGTAGAGGCGAAGGAAGTTACAGCCTGTCGCATTGTGCAATTGCTCGTGTACGAAGTGGTGGACGGTCCTGTCTGATTGATGAAACAGGTTTCAACAATGATATTCGAAACGCCATCCCAATAAAAAGGAGTAGAGAACAGATGCGTATTCGTTCCAACGAATGGCATGTAGCTGGCATTCGTATACACCGTCGTCATTGGTGAAGTTTCAAATGTCGTAGTGAGCGATGAGACGTTCGTTGATCCCAATGAGATCGTGAAATTCATCAATGGATCGGAAGCATTGGTATTGGTCACCTGGAAAGTCATTCCTGTGATATTACCTGCAGTGAGTCCGGCAGCGCTGAGTTCAGACGCAAGGATCAGCATCTGGTGACGCGAACCTCCGAACCAGTTTCCATAAGGAGCAGGATAAGTGGTCGATGTGTTCAATGTGTTGCCGTTCGTGATCTGAACAGACGCACTTGGAGGAACAGCATCAAGATTGACCATTGTTCCGCGGCAGATCGTGTCGTTATCCACACTTGCGGTGATCGGCG
>DATJEX010000342.1:0-5208 GCA_035496135.1 Bacteroidia bacterium | reverse complement strand
GGACATCACCAATCGTGCATTGTACATCGTAAATTGTGAATTATACTTCCAGTGCGTCCAAAATCTGTTCCAATTCCGCTTCGGAGTGGAATGGAATGATCACTTTGCCTTCGCCGCCTGCATTGCTTTTCACCTGCACTTTTCCGTTGTACTGCTTGGAAAGAGCTTTCAGTTTGAACGCGTACTTCTCGTCGAGATCGCCGGTGAGATTCTTGTGCTTGATGCGTGGTTCGATCTTCTTCACGTCGCGAGCGAGTTCTTCCACATCGCGGACAGAAAGATTTTCATTGAGAATACGATTGTAGATGTCAACCATATCCGTTTGTTTCTCCACGTTCACCAGCGCTCGCGCATGGCCCATGGAAATTTTCTTTTCACGGATCCCGAGTTGTACTTCCACCGGAAGTTTCAGCAGGCGCAGATAGTTGGTCACGGTAGAACGCTGCTTGCTCACTTTTTCCGAAAGCTGTTCCTGTGTCAGGCTGCATTCGTCAATGAGGCGTTTGTAGCTGATGGCGATCTCGATCGCGTCGAGATTCTCACGCTGAATATTTTCCACGAGTGCCATCTCGAGCATGTTCTGATCATTCGCCACACGCACGTACGCCGGAATGCTTTCGATCTTCGCGATCTGTGAAGCGCGGAATCTTCTTTCTCCGGAGATCAATTGGAAACGATCGTATCCCATTTTGCGGACAGTCACCGGTTGAATGATGCCATGCTGTTTGATGGAATCAGCGAGTTCGAGCAAAGCGGTTTCTTCGAAATGTGTTCTTGGCTGAAACGGATTCGCTTCGATCTGCGAAACCGGGATGTTCGATACGGCACCTACGATCGCTCCGTGTTCACTGGAGATCCTGGTGCTGCTGGTGATGTCGGTGGTTGCGTTCTCGAGCAATGCGCTCAATCCTTTTCCCAATGCGTTTCTTTTCGTGCTCATGTCTTTTTGAGTTGGGAGACGGGAGGAGGGAGACAGGAGAAGAATGCTCCGGTCTCTTCCCTCCGGGCTCATTACTATTTAGTGATGTTGATGATCTTCTCTTCGTCGGTAAGACGGGTGAGATTGTTTTTCTGAAGAATTTCTCTCGCGAGATTGAGGTAATTGATCGCGCCTTTGCTGGTGGCATCGTGCATGATGATCGTTTCGCCGAAACTCGGTGCTTCTCCCAGTTTGGTGTTGCGCTGGATGATCGTGTCGAATACCATGCTCTGGAAATGTGTTTTCACTTCTTCCACCACCTGGTTGCTGAGACGGAGACGGATATCGTACATCGTGAGCAGGATCCCTTCGATGGCGAGTTCCGGGTTCAAACGGCTTTGCACGATCTTGATCGTGTTCAATAATTTTCCGAGTCCTTCGAGCGCAAAATATTCGCACTGTACAGGAATGAGAACAGAATCCGCGGCGGTGAGCGAATTCACCGTAACAAGTCCGAGTGAAGGAGAGCAATCGACGATGATGAAATCATAATCCTCTTTTATTTTCGCCAGCGCGTGACGCATCATTTTCTCCCGGTTCGGCAGGTTGATCATTTCGATCTCCGCACCAACGAGATCGATGTGCGCCGGAAGCAGATCGAGATTCGGCGTGGATGTTTCGAGAATGATGTCTTTCGGTTCTTTTCCCTCGATGATCGTTTCATAAATGCTCGTCTTCACATTCTTCGGATCGAAACCGACGCCCGAAGTGGAATTCGCCTGCGGATCCGCGTCCACGAGCAATGTTCTGTATTCAAGTACGGCGAAACTTGCAGCAAGATTGATCGCTGTCGTTGTTTTTCCTACGCCGCCTTTTTGATTGGCGATTGCAATGATCTTTCCCATGTTCTTGTTTCTTGGCTCTATTTCGTGATTGTTTCACCGATCTTCATCAGCGTTAATTTTTTTCCTGAATTTTCGAATTTCCTTTTTGCTGACTCGTGATCTATTTTGATGTAACCAAAAGTGTCGTAATGCATGCCGATGATGTCGGAACACTTGATGAAATCGGAAGCGATGATCGCGTTGTCCATGCTCATCGTGAAATTGTCGCCGATGGGCAGAAAAGCGAATCCCGGTTTACGGTAATCACCAATGAGTTTCATGTCGTACGTAAGCGCGGTATCGCCTGCGTAATAAAAACTTCCTTCCTTGCTTTCGACCACGAATCCCATCGGAGCGCCTCCGTTGCTTCCGTCCGGAAGTGTATTGGAATGAACGGCATTCACACATTTCACCGAACCGAAATCAAAATTCCATTTGCCGCCGATGTTCATCGGGTGAACTTTTTCAACGCCCTGCTTCGAAAGCCATTCGGTGATCTCGTAAATTCCGATCACTGTCGCGCCGGTCCTTTTCGCAATGTCAACGGTATCCGCGATATGATCGCTGTGACCATGTGACTGGAGAATATAATCAGCTTTGATGGATCTGACATCTATTCCTGCTGCGAGCGGATTGGGTGTGATGAACGGATCGAACAACAGATGTTTGCCGTTGATCTCAACGCCGAAGCAGGAATGTCCGTAATAAGTAACTTTCATTTAGCAGGATCAAGAAGAGTCTGGAGCGGGAATGCTTTTTTTGATTTACTTCGTCATACCTAACGCAGGTGCCCAAAACCCGACCGAAAGTAATAAAATGAAGGTAGTGTTCCACGGTTCCACGGTAAGTAGTTTTAAGTGTTTTTTCACAGGCTTCAACATCTATTCAACTCACTGATGCTCACAATAATTTCGGGGACCAACAGGAAAGGGAGCAACACCATAAAAGTTGCAAGAGCTTACGAACAGATCGTGAAGCAGTCAGGATCCGAACTGCAATTCCTTTCGCTCGAGGATCTTCCGCGCGATTTTGCATTCACTTACCTGGAAGGCCATCAAACACCGGAAGTGAAAGAATTGGTGTCAAGCTATTTTTCGAAAGCAGACAAATTCATTTTTATCATCCCGGAATATCACGGAACGTTTCCGGGGATTTTCAAATTACTGATCGATGCGATTCCGGCGAGAGAACTGGCCGGGAAAAAAGTTCTTCTTGTCGGAGTGGCCGTCGGAAGAGGAGGGAATCTCCGCGGATTGGATCATCTCACGAATGCTTTGCATTACATCGGTATGAATATTTATCCAAAGCTGCTGCCGATCTCGAAGTTCGGCGAACTCACGGATGGGAATGGAATGATCAACGATGAAGCGACACTCAAAAGTATCCGATCACAAGTGGAAGCTTTTCTGCGATTCTGAATAAATAGCGAAACAGAATTTTTGCTCATGAACAACTTGCTTCTTGTATTTTCTTTCACGATCGTTAATCGCCTGTGGCTTCTGTTCGCGGCACTCGCACTCATCTCCCTGTTCAATTCCATCGTTTTCATTCAGTCGGCACTTGACAAGATCACGGATCACAGCGGAAATAAAGCATGGATGAAGGAACAGTTCAAAGATTGTTTTCTCCGCAATTCGATCGGTTTTCTTTTACCGGTGATCACATTTCTGGAAATGGCTTCGGGCCTGCTGAATATTTTCGGCATTACCTGGTTCTATTTTCAGCATGATCTCAGATTTCTCGCGGCCGGTTTTATTCTTTCCGGGATCACTTTGCTGATGTTATTGTTCGGTCAGCGCGTATCAAAGAATTACGCCGGGGCAGTCTCGCTCACCGGCTATTTTCTCATCGTCATACTCGGGATACTTTTCACCCTGATAATCGCAGGATATTAGGGCTTTCTCAGATCCATTTCCAAAAAAAATCAGGAAGGACTTGTTTTCAGCAAAATGAGTTATGAACACGTTTAGGCGTGCATTATTTTGACAGCCAGAGTTTTAGATTAAAACCAGAGCCAATTAGTTCGACGAATTCAAATTATTCTTCGACGAGCATTGACTTTTTGCGGAGGAATCACTACTTTTGCACCCGAATTGAGACCCCATTATGGGCTCCAACAAAGGCAAAAACAAGACACAAAAATGAAAAACCTCATCACCGTTCTCGCAGTAACTACCGTTCTTTTCCTCACTTCCTGCGATAAACAGGATCTTCCGACCCCATCTTCCACACAACCAGCTGCACCGGTTTCCACCATTGGTGTTACTTACAAAATCTCATCGGTTTCCGGGCATTTCGATGTAACCGCGCTCACTTATGAGAATGGTGTTCAGAAAGAGGTGGTGTCCACATTCGATCGTACCAACGCTACGCTCACTTTCGATGCACCTGCAGGTTCTATGCTTTCGATCAAAGCGAAGAATTGTATTCCTGCTGCTGACGAGATCACGGTGGAGATCTGGGTGAATGGAGTGGTCTTCAAAACTAATTCTGCCGACGCACCGGGTTCCTACGCGATCGCGGAAGGACAATATTGATATTCATACAAACCCAAATCCCGAAAGAGGCCCACATTGTTAGGATGTGGGCTTTTTTTATTTCCTAATTTCGTCGCCATATGAAGAATATTCTTGTCATCGGGGCCGGCCGTTCATCATCTTCACTCATTCACTACCTGCTTTCCGAAGGAAAAAAGAACGATTGGAAAGTGCGTGTCGGCGATATTGACGGGAAGAACGCGAAGGAGAAAACCTCAGGATTCGATAACGGCACCGGATTCCGTTTCGATATCGCTGATGAAAAACAGCGTGCGGAGGAGATTAAGAATGCAGACATCGTCGTTTCCATGCTTCCCGCGTTCATGCATGGAGCCGTCGCGAAAGATTGTGTCCGCCTGGGAAAACATCTTGTAACGGCTTCGTACATCTCGGAAGAAATGCGGGCGTTGAACGACGAAGCGACAAAGAAGAATATCATTCTGCTCAACGAGATCGGACTCGATCCCGGCATCGATCACATGTCGGCGATGGAAGTGATCACGCGATTGAAAGAACAGAAAGCGGAGATCACTTCATTTCATTCCTATTGCGGCGGACTCGTCGCGCCTGAATCGAATGATAATCCATGGGGATATAAATTCTCGTGGAATCCGCGCAATGTGATTCTCGCGGGACAGGGAACAGCGCAATACATCGAGAACGGCGAATACAAATATCTTCCTTATTCCAGGTTGTTCTCGCAAGCAACAACGATCCGTGTTGAAGGCTGCGGCGAATTCGATGCCTACGCCAATCGTGATTCACTTTCCTATCGTTCCGTTTATGGATTGGAAAAAATTCCGACGATGCTGCGGGGAACATTGCGCATGAATGGATTCTGCAAAGCGTGGAATGTTTTTGTTCAGCT
>DATJEX010000341.1:0-22973 GCA_035496135.1 Bacteroidia bacterium | reverse complement strand
TAGGGCAGTTCGCGGCAAGGTCACTTACCGTAAATGAAAAAAGTAAAAAAAGGAAAAGGCGACGTAGGGATCGCATCATGTTCCGGAAATTGGTGTTTGCCCGTATTAAAAGTAGGAAATTAGACCGGAAAAGGCCGTATTTCTCCGACAAAACCGCCATTTGAGTGCGGGGGAAGATCATTCATAAAAATGAAAAGAGCGGAAAATATTTCCGCTCTTCAATTGATCTTTTAATTCTATTTGCTTTTTGTCGCGAGGAATTTTCTGCTGAGTCTTTTCTTCCCGCGTTTGAATTTCTTGAAAGCAACGATCTCCGCTTCGGAATATACTTTGTTGCGTCCTTCTTTATGGAATTTGATCAATCCCTGTTTTTCATATTTAATGAGTGTCGCCGGAGTGATCTTCAGCATCTTCATGACTTCGTAACTGTGGATCTTATCACTGACCTGGCGAACAGGCTGTGCGGCTTTTGCTGAAGACGCGAGTGCAGCTTTGAGTGCGCGTATCTCTTTTTTTACGCCGCGAAGTTCTTTCAGCATCAGGTGGAATACTTTCAGGTCGAGTGTGAATCTTGTTTTCATTTTTTGTTTTTTAGGAAGGGCTGCAAATTACAAAAAGAATGGATTCTCATAGAAAGCTGGTGAAGAACTGATCCGTTGAATGATTAATTATCATTTACCATCTTGTCAGAATTAGATGAAAGGATTCGCTCTGATGGTTGACACCGAACGATTCTGTGAAGAATTTCCGAAAATAATCAGTGGAGTCACACGCATGCAGCACATTCGATGGTTCGGATATATTCTTCGATGCTTTGCAGGAATGGATTTTGGTTCACCTGAATTAATTGAAATTAAAAAAGCTGCACGGGTGGTGCAGCTTCTTAAATCGGTTTGATCCGGAAAAACCGTATCAGTTTTTGATGAAGCGGTGCGTGGATGAGCCGCCGTTACTGCTCGTGAGCTGCAGCATGTACATTCCCGGTGTGAGTTCCGAAATATTGATCACTGCTTCGGAGATCTTTCCACCCATCACCGTACGACCTGTGAGATCGATGATGGTGTAGTTCTGCCCATTGAGTGAAATATCAGATTTGAGGTTCAATTCATTCTGCGCCGGATTCGGATAAACAGAGATCATCGCCGAATTCTGTACATCAGGAACAGACATCGCTCCCGGAGTGGAGATCGCGATCACATGCATGTTCTGAAACGCCGGGTTCGACATTCGTGCCACATATTGATTCATGCAGATCGAATCGGTACAACCGGCATTGTCATGGATGACGAGACAAACGTTGTAAGTTCCGGAAGTTGCATACGCATGATAAAGATTCGCACCGACTGAACTCGTATTATCACCCCAGTACCAGGTGAAGGTGATCGGAGTCGCCCCGAGTGAATTGTTCACGATGAACAGTGTGTCAGGCCGCATTGAATCGGTATAAGAATAATATTGCGCTGCACAAGCCGCGTTGTTTCCAAGGACGTTCACCGTATCGCAGAACTGGCTGGTGCAACCTGTTGCCGAATCCCAAACATTCACGCACACATTGTATGTTCCGGTGTAAGCATAAGTATGTGTTGGATTCGATCCGGTGCCACCGGTGTTATCACCAAAATCCCAGGTGAACATTCCTGCCGTTGCCATTGTGGAGATCGTGAAATCTTCTTCGTTAGGCTGCGGCATCGTGTTCGTCCATGTGGTGGTGCAGTTCGGTGGAGGACCAACCGTATCCAGCTGCATTCCGTTTGCCGTTGCAGAACAATTATTGGTATCAGTCACGGTGAACTGATAATAACCTGGCAACAGATTGCTGATGGTTTGCGTGGTGCCTCCGTTGTTCCACAAATAAGTATAAGGGCCGGATCCGCCTGTCACCGCTCCGAATAATTGTCCGTCGGCACATGTTGTGCAGCTTGGATTCGCGAGTGTATAAATGTATGCGTTCATGTTGCAGATCACCGTTCCTGTCACAGTTACCGGAGCGCAATACTGTGCACTGATGAATTGATTCACAGAATCAGAAACTGTCACGCAAACTGTATAAGTTCCGGGTACATTGTAAGTATGGGATGGAGCCTGAAGAAAACTGGATCCATTCTGATCACCGAAATCCCACAGGTAAGTTGGATTGGTTCCGCAGTTGCCTGTAAAACTGCCGTTGAAATCAAGTACGTTGTTAGCGGATTGACTGTACGTGAATCCGGGACTGCACTGTGCTTGAAGTTTATATGCCGAAGTCAGGCTGATCAATGCGGCAAAAAGGAATAGAGTAGTTTTCTGTTTCATGAGATTGGAATATTTCGTTTAAAGAACTTTTGCAGTTCAATAGTATACACGTCAGAAAAGCGTTCAGGGTTGGGTGAAAGGAGATTTATTTTCCTGGGGTTGATAGTACTAAAGTACTCAAATTCAGGCAAGAGATAAGGTTAAACGCTGTCTTCCGTATTTACAAACCATTCGATCTTAGTCCTGATCTCATTCCGCACCGCGATCACTTTTTCCAGTTTTTCCTCTTTGGTTCCCGAAAAAGTGGAAGGATCAGGGAATCCCCAATGTAATTTTTTTCCTTTTCCGGGGAATACAGGACATCGTTCGGCAGACGCTTCATCACAAACAGTCACCACCAGGTCGAATTGTTTTCTGGCCTTCAGTATTTCGTCGACGGTCTTTGTTTTATTTCCGCTGATATCGATACCATCGAGCCGCATCGCTTCCACGACGAGCGGATTGAGATGTCCGCCTTCGATACCTGCACTTTCAGCAATGAATTTATTTTTCCCCAGATGATTCAGGTATGCTTCGGCCATCTGGCTGCGGGCTGAATTGTGAATGCAAACGAACAGTACTTTTTTCATTTTTCTGCGGGATAAAGAATTTTGTGAATGAGCATTCCGGTGAATGCACCGAGGAATGGTGCCGTGAGATAGATCCAGAGATGTTCGGTGTGTCCCGAAACGATCGCCGGAGCAAGTGAACGGATCGGATTCATCGAAGCGCCGCAAACCGGTCCGGCGAACATGGCTTCGAGTCCAACTGTTCCTCCGATCGCGAGCGCCGCTGTAATTCCTTTTTCTTTCGAACCGGTCGTTACGTTGAAAATGACGAGCACGAGGAAAAAAGTAAGAATGAATTCAAGAATGAACGATTGCATCTCACTTCCCGCGGGTAAACTTGCGCCGAGAAAAATATTTTTTGGAAAAAGAAAATGCAGCAACCAGCTGGCCGATAAAGCGCCCATCGCCTGGAACAGCAAATAGGGTGTGACTTCTTTCCAGGGAAATCTTTTCGCGATGGCAAATGAAAAAGTGACGGCAGGATTGAAATGCGCCCCGGAAACATCTCCGAGTGCGAAAATCATGACGGATACAATGAGTCCCCACGTGGTAGCAACGCCCGCGTGAGAAAGTACGCCGTTCATTTCCTGGTCAATGATGATAGCGCCTGTTCCGCAGAAAACAAGCGCGAAAGTTCCGATCAATTCGGATGTGTATTTTTTCATGAGGATGAAAATAGTGAGAGGGATCGCTCCCTCTCACACAGATTAACAACAATTCTTCTTTTCCGCTTTGCAGCAATCGCATTCGCAATCGCAGGAGCAGGAACAACAGGTGTTGTCCTCTTTTTTGCAGCAGGAACAATTGCAGGTGCAATCGTCGCCGCAGCATTGCTTTTCTTTTTCTTTGGTGTCCATATTTATCGGTTTATTACGATTGATTAATTGAAAAAAAAGCTAACAGCATTTGGCCACCGGTGTCGCGAATAATCCGGAGAGCGCCGCTTTCGCTTTTTCCCATTCCACGGGATCGATGCAATAACAGACGCTCGTTCCATCGGTGTCTCCCTTGATCAGGCCGGCCTCCTTGAGTTCTTTCAGATGCTGACTGACGGTGGACTGCGACAAAGGCAATTCATCCACGATCGATCCGCACACACAGGAACAATTCTTAAGAAGAAACTGAACAATGGCCACACGCGCTGGATGCGCCAGCGCTTTCGCGTAGCGTGCTATCCGGACGTCACGGACAGTGAAGTCGTCTGTTTTTGTCTTTCCCATTTAATCGTAAAATTACGATTAATAAACTGTTTTCCAAATTTCCGGAGAAAAAAAGACGGATGCGCCTGATCTGCCGACCGATATGCTTTTCCGGACGACTGAATGATCCGGATGGAAATCCGATCGTTGTTACATTTGTAGTTGCTTATGCGCCGCGGTTTAACCCTCCTGTTTTCTATGCTCCTGCATTTCCTTCTACCGGCACAGCAGGTGTGTAAGAATGTGAATGCCGTTCGTGTGACACAATCTCCGGTGATCGATGGAAAACTGGATGAGGCGACCTGGAATGAAGCCAGCGGCGCATCGGAATTTATTCAGAACACACCGGTACCCGGAAAGAATGCGCAGCAAAAGACGGTGGTGATGATCTGCTACGACGATGATGCGATCTATGTTGGCGCGAGAATGTATGATTCATCTCCCGACAGCATCATGAAGCTGCTCAGTCCGCGCGATCGTTACGATGACAATGCCGATTTCTTCGCGATCTTTCTTGATACGTATCATGATCGCAGGAATGCTTTCCTGTTCGCTGTCACTGCCGCGGGTGTTCAGGGCGACGCGCGTTACACTTTTGATGAAACGGATGAGACATTGAATTCGGTCTGGTATTCGAAAGTTAGTTTGGATAGTTCAGGATGGTCGGTGGAAATGAAGATCCCGTACAGCGCGGTCCGTTTTCCGAATGGAGCGAACCAGGTGTGGGGTGTGAATTTTGAACGGGGAATTCGCCGATATCGTGAATATGATTATTGGAATAATGTGGATCCGGCAACGCAGGGTGTGATCAATCAGTGTGGTGATCTCTCAGGGCTCAATGACATTCATTCGCCCGTGCGGCTCGCTTTGTTTCCATATGTTTCGGGTTACGCCGAACATTACAACGGAAGCACAGCATATTCACTCAATGGCGGACTCGATGTGAAATACGGATTGAGCAAGGGATTCACACTCGACATGACGCTTGTCCCGGATTTCGGGCAAACGCAGAGTGATAACCTGGTGCTCAATCTTTCGCCGTTCGAAGTGAAGTTCGACGAGCGCAGATATTTTTTCACGGAAGGAACCGATCTGTTCAACAAGAATGATCTTTTTTATTCGAGAAGGATCGGGGCGAGGCCTTCCGGCTACGATGCCGCAAATGCATCGCTTGATACGAATGAAGTGGTGAAGGATAATCCAACGGTAACGAGTCTCTATAACGCGATCAAGATCTCGGGAAGAACAACGGATAAGATCGGCCTGGGATTTCTGAATTCGGTTACCGCGCCGGAATACGCCACGATAGAAGATACGCTGACCGGCGTGACGAGAAAATATCTTACCGAGCGGATGTCGAATTACAACGTGATGGTGATCGATAAAATTCTTCCGCATAATTCCTACATCGGATTTCTGAACACGAATGTGATGCGGGAAGGAGCGGGTGTTGCAGCAAATGTCAGCAGCGTGCAGTTCAAAGCCTCGACAGCGAACAATAAATTCGGACTGGAAGGTTACACCGATATGAGTAACGTAAGAAACGCGGAGAATTTCAAAACCGGGTATCGTTACAGCATCACGGGCGGAAAGATCAGCGGAAATTACCTGGTGAACGGAAGGTTCAGCGCCATTACTCCGAATTTCAATCCGAACGATCTCGGATATCTTGCGCGAAACAATGGCGTTGAATTCGGTCTGCAGCAGAAATATAATTTCTATAAACCGTTCCGCAGTTTCGTCTGGCAATTCAACACCGTGGATCTTGCGTGGGATATGTTGTATTCTCCTTTCGCCAGAACATTCTTTACCATTACCGGCCAGCATATTTTTACACAGCGCAATTACCTCACATGGGGAATCAGCTGGCTCGCCAACCCGATCCGCAGTCATGATTATTACGAGACGCGTGTCCCGGGTCGTTATCTCGTTTACCCGCGTAATTACAGCCTCGGAGGATTCATTTCATCCGATTACCGGAAAAAAATTGCACTGGATGCTAAAATGAGTTACCGGATCTTTCTCGAACGTAACCGTACCATTTTCAATTACAGCATCGGGCCACGATTCCGTATCTCGGACAAACTTTTTATTGTGTACAGTTTTGCCGATGAGCTGAAGCACGATAATGTCGGTTATGTCAATTACCGGAATGATTCCCTGTTTTTCGGTGTGAGGAATCTGAAGACAGTAACGCATTCTGTTACGTCTTCCTATATTTTCAATAACAAAATGAGTTTGAATCTTGTCGTGCGCCATTACTGGTCCGAAGCGCACTACACGCATTATTTTCTGCTCAATGATGCAGGAAAATCGGAGGAAGCGTATTACAACGGGAATGCCGATGTGAGCTTCAACGCATTCAATATCGATCTCACGTACACCTGGCAATTCCTTCCGGGAAGTGAGTTGAGCGTGGTATGGAAAAATGCGATCCTCAGTTCAGGAACCGTTCTCCGGGACGATTACATTTCCGATGCACAATATATTTTTGATTCGCCGGCCAGCAACAGTGTGAGTGTAAAACTCATCTGGTACATTGATGCGGGGCATTTGATATCATCGCGCACAAAATCATCATAGCCCAACGATTAATCGGGTGGCTATGATGATGATCAAGGCAACTTTTCGCTGAACCTTCGTCTTAGTAAAAACCATTGTCATGAAACAGCTGCCCGTTATCATTTTCTTTCTCCTGTTCTGTACAGGTTTCGTACACGCACAGGACACTATTGTCAAAAAGGACGGGACAAAAGTTCCCGCGAATATCACTGAAGTGAATTCGGAACAGGTGACTTATAAATTACCGGGATTCCCTGATGGGCCGGTTATCATAGCGAAGAAATCGGAATTGTCGGGTGTTATTTTCCGGAACGGTTCAGTTGATACTTATAACAATATTCATTCGGGGACATTCGGCACGATTGATCACAGGCAGATGGTGAGTATCAATACCACCGATCTTGCTTTCGGACTGATCACACTTAATTGGGAAAGGAACATGTGCAGGGACAGGTTTGCGATACGTATTCCGCTTTCAACCGGAATCATGGCGTCTTCCAAAAACACAACCTATTATTACAATATGGACCATTATTATTACACGCGTTACAAGATCTTTTCAGCAGGTGTAGATCTGCTGTACTATCCCGCGGGGCAAGCTCATCCGGTGAATTATTATTGTGGGCTTTCGGAGGAGTTCGGATATTCACAGGTGAACCCAGGGTACTTTATTGACTTTGCTCCTTATCCGTACGAACTGAGGAAAGTTTATTATGCCGCGGGAGGGATCACGAATGGAATGCTTATCAATGTGAACGATCGCATGAGTGTTTCTGCTTATGTTACGGTGGGTATCCGTTCAGAGGTCAACATTTACGGCAGCCACGATCTTTCCATGTGCAGGGCCGGTATCGATATGGGATATCGCTTCGGAAAACCTTCGGTTTCTTCGAGAAGAAAAGGTGTTTACTGATCACTTTAATGAATTGATCGAGAAGAGTTGCAGTTTGGTCTGTAATTCCGCGGCATTGTACTTCGACTTTACATTAATGATCACTGAAGATTCAGGGACAATATCTATCCCGTTATCACTGAAGGTTGCGTGCACATCGTCAAGACACAATGCGACATCTTTCGCGAATGTTTTGCTGTAGATCCTGACGCTGTAAGAACCATCCGCGTTTTTCTCAGGAATTACTTTCATTACAAGACCCGGATCTTTCTGCAATTGCAAACCTTTGTCGTTGATAAGAAAGAAATCTTTTGTCGCAAGTGTATCATGCTTCGTATCGATCATCCACAATCGCAGATAGATCGCGGAATCGGAATGTTCTTTCAGCACATCTTTTTTACGGTAGGCAAATGCAAGTGTGGAAGAGTGGGGCGGAAGTGTTTTACCCGAACTTGTTCCGATGAATCCACCCCATAACGCCAATCGCTGCCATGACGCATCGATGCGCACGAGCAGCGCGCTGTCGTCGTCGTTCACCGCGTACACAATGATCGAATCATTTCTGTCGATCACGGAAAGTAACTGTGGTGCATAAAGATCTTTGATCGCATACTGCGCCAGTTTCTTCTGTCCGAAATAATCTGTCGTCGACCAGGAGATCGCCGGCCAGCAATCATCGAATTGCCAATAGAATGTTCCCATGCAGTAAGGTTCATTGCGCCGGTGCGCTTCGATCGCGCGTGTGAATGCGTCGCGCTGGACAACCTGTGTGAGCATGGAATAATCATTCCTGATCGTGACTGAAGAAAGATCTCCGTTAAGACCTAATGGATAATATTTCATGATGTAATCACTCATCTTGGCGATTCCTTTGTCATCTTTTTCATGGGAAAACAAACCGGGATTTTCCCTCGACATATCTGCTGCAGCTTTTGTGAACGCATAAAGGGAAGACAGATCCGGATAAGACTGAAATCCGTATTCACTCACAAATCTTCCGACGTGCGTATCGTACGAAGAGAAAGGTTCATCTCCCCACCACACGCCCCAGTAATGCACGTCGCCGCGCTTGTAGGCTTCTTTATGTCCCCAACCTGTGAGTGGTGATGTAGCGATGTACGGGAACCAGCTCATGTAAACATCGCTCACACAGTTTCGGAGAATTCCATTCCGGTCGTTGAATACATCGTTGTAATTTCTTGCGATCATCACCGAGTCAGAAGCGGACATTCCATTCTGCCAATCCCAATTCTGCCATCCTTCATCATCCTCGTTATTGCCGCAGTAAACAGAAATGCAGGGATGATTCGCGAGCCTCCACATGTTGTCGGTCGCTTCACTTTTCACCTGGTTGTAGAAATTCAACGAGCCCGGATACATTCCGCACGCGAACATGAGATCCTGCCATACCATGATGCCGAGCGAATCGCAGATGTTGTAGAAATCATCCTGCTCGTAAATTCCGCCACCCCAGACACGAAGCATATTCATGTTGTCGTTTTTTGCTTCATTGATCAATGAAAAATATTTTTCATGTGTCACACGCGGAATGAAATTATCACACGGTATCCAGTTGGCTCCTTTAGCGAAGACGGGTTTTCCATTGAGTACAAAGCGGAATGTACTGAATGCATTCTCATCAAGTGTTTCCAGTTGTATGGTGCGCACACCGAACGGGATTGTTTTTTCATCCGACCATTTCTTCGCGAGTAATTTCACGCTGATCCTGTACATGTCCGGCTCGCCCGATCCGTTGCACCACCAGAGTTTCACGTTGCGGATCACGAAATGCCCTTCGATAACAGGTTCACTCGCCTGCGGATCGATCTCGAACGGGAGAAGGGAAAATGTTGTACTGTCTGTACTGATCCCGAGCGAGAATTTTCCTGCTTCCGCTGTTCCAAGCGCGATGGAGTATTTGATGTAAGCGGAATCACCGGCGATCCATTCGGTGAAAAATTTTGCATCACGGATGAACGAGTGCGTGTAACCGATCAGCTTAACATTTTTCCAGATGCCGCAGGTGACCAGTCGTGGTCCCCAGTCCCAGCCGAATTGGTATTGCGCTTTGCGGACAAAAACACGATCGCCGCCCGGAAGATTTTTCACATCGGCGATCGATCTGTTTTTTGCGATGAGTTCGGAGATGGGGTGAAAAACAACGCGAAGTGTATTGTGTTTCTTTTTCAGGAGATGAGTCACATCTCTCGAATAAGAAAGAAACATGTCTTCGGCCGTGAAGATCAGCGAATCATTCAGGAAAACATCCGCATACGTGTCGAGTCCTTCGAAGTCGAGTTCTTTTACTTTCTGTTTCCAGAGTTCTTTGCTGCAATCGAAAGTGCTTTTGTATTCCCAGGTTTTTGTTTCCACCCATTGAACCGAATCCGCATTCGCTTCGAGGTAAGGATCGGGGATCATTTTATTCGCGAGCAGGTCGGTGTGAACGGTTCCCGGAACTGTTGCAGGTTTCCAATTCTTTTTTGCAGCGTTGGTGAATTGCCAGCCGGAATTCAGCGATTGCGTGATAGCCTGTGAACGTACGAAAAGAGAAACTATACAGAGTGAAAAAACAAGGAGGGGAATTTTCATAGGAATAAAACGATTCTCACGGAAGAATATTTCTCTCATAACTGCACTTGTGAGAGCTGTTTTTTCATTTCCACGATCAATTGGTAATCGGGAGTGATCTCGTCGTAACCGGCTTCGCTTGCTCCTTTGGCCGAACTGTGTATTTCTGTACAGCCCGTTTGTTCGGCGATCTTCTTTGCATTCAGAATAGACACGCCTCCGCCAGGAACAATGATGATCCGGCCTGCAGCCTTAGTGATAAGTTCTTTCAGCATTGGAATTCCATCTTCCGCATTTTTCTTTCCGCCCGAGGTGAGAATTCTTTTCACGCCGCAATCAATTAATGTTTCCATAGCGGCAAACGGATCGGGACATTCATCGAAGGCGCGGTGAAAGGTCACGGGTAACGGATATGCAGTTTCAACAGAACGCCTGATGAAATCTTTATCAATGTTTTTGTTTGGCAACAACATCCCGGTGACGATCCCGTTCATTCCCGCTTTTTTGCAGAAGAGAATATCATCGCGCATCACTTCATCATCGGTAATGCTCCGGGAAGAGAAACCACTCACGGCACGGATCATCACGAAAAGATCCTTCTCCGTTTTTTTCCGGATGAATTCAAGATAACCGTGCGAAGGAGTAAGTCCGCCCACCGCGTAATTGCTGCACAATTCCAGGCGGTCACAAGCCGGGCCATTCGCGGCCATGGCTCCCATCGGGCTGAAACAGGCGATCTCTAATAGCGCGTTCACGTTTTTATTTCGATAAAAATACGGTCTTCGCGCTATCGTACGCACTACGAAACCGGCGAATTACGAACTACGTATGCGCTAAACTACGAATACGAATGTTCGGCCGGACTTTAGCGAATATGGGCGAATCCGTATTCAGCGTATTCGCCCATTTCGTAGTTCGTACTAACAAAAAACAATGTTATTTTCGCACCGCAAAAATCTGAAGTATGCTGGTTGTAAAGAAGTCGAGGATCAAGGATGCAGGAAAAGGATTATTCACTACTTCCCGTATCCGGAAGGGCGATGTGATCGTGGAATATCTTGGTGAACGCATCACGTGGAAGCAGGCGCTGCGGAGATATAAAGGAAGAGAAGAAGAGCTGCTTTATATTTTTGAGATCAATGAACAGAATTGCATTGATGCGCACGCTTTCCCGCATGCACTCGCTGCATACGCGAATGATGCGAATGGCACAAAACACCTTGGAGGAAAAAAACATTCTTTCAGGAATAATTGCGAATACGATGTGATCAAAGGAAGACCGTACATCGTTGCGACGAAAGACATCGGTCCGAATTCAGAGATCTTTGTTGATTATGGCGAAGAATACTGGGAAGCGATAGTGGAATCGCTCGAGAAGGATAAGAAGAAGCCGAAGGTGAGGAAATAACCTCTACTGTACGAAGTACGAAATACACGAACTACGAACTACGAATGATTACGAAGGGACTTTACGTGTATCACTCATTCGCAATCATTCGTATTCGAATGCTTTAGTACTTCGTAGTTCGTGTATTTCGTACTTCGTACAGTCCCTCAGTAGACTTCAATTTCCGAAACAAACAACCACGCGGGATTGCCTTCGCCTGGATTGCCGGATGGGATTTTTGGTTGAGGATAATAAATTACCCTGATGTACCTGTAATGATCGAGCAAGCCTCCCAATTCAAAGACATAACCACGTGTATCGGGGTCAGCATTATTTACCGAAATTGAATCGCCCATTCCTTGGACAGTAGAATAATGTACCCCGTCTACAGAGCCAAGAATCTTACAGGCATGAGGTCCGTAGATCCAGCTTCCGTGATCACGAAGATGAATAACACATATTTCCATAATAGAGGTGTCCTTTCCCAAATCAATTATCGCATCCAAAGTATCTCCGCAGAATCCAAGCCATTGATCGCTCAACCACGGCTTCGTTCTTCCTTCAATACCATCGACGAGTGTGAATGCTCCTTCGCCAGGATAACTTTTGTTCGGTTGTTTTCTCAATGTGATCGGTTTTCCTGTTGCCAGATTGTATGTAAAATTCCAGGAAGAAATACTGCTGACCATTTTTTCATCTTTGAAAAGAGCAGCATCAACTTTTATCGGACGATTGATCGTCACCGGATAATCATAGTTGTATTTTTTTGCCGAATCACCATCCAGCCAGTATTTGATGATGGCGCCCGGCGTTTTGGTATTCAATTCAAGTGATAGTCCGCTGAAGGTGTTGGAAATGATTTTTGAATCAATATCATAAATACTTTTCGCGTAATTGATCTTCATCGCATCGAGCAATTTCATGTGTTCGATCACACGATTTTCAAAATGCGTGTACTCTTTTTCCTGCGAGATCGTCCATGCGACTTCCGCGAGCGCGCAGATGCGTGGAAACAGCATGTACTGAACGTATGACCACGAGCCGATGTATTCCGTCCACAGATTCGCCTGTACACCCATGATGTATTTCCGTTGGGAAGAATCGAGTGATGCGGGAACTGGATCATACTCGTAAACTTTATTCAGCGGAAGATAGCCGCCGATCGCGAGTGGTTCTGAAGAATTCTGTGATTGGTAATGATCGAAGTAGCACCAGCCGCCCGGACTCATCACCACATCATGTTTCGCTTTCGCCGCGGCAATTCCTCCTTCTTCGCCGCGCCACGACATGACTGCTGCGCCATCCGCCAATCCTCCTTCGAGAATTTCATCCCAGCCGATGGCTTCTTTGCCATATTTCTTCAGTGTGCTTACGATCTGTTTCGTGAACCAGCTCTGCAATTCATTTTCATCTTTCAGGTTATTTTTCTTCATGATGTCCTGGCACATGGCCGAACCTTTCCATTCCGCTTTCGGGCATTCATCTCCGCCGATGTGAATGTATTTTCCGGGAAACAGCGCGCAGACTTCTTTCAGGATATCATCAAGGAACGAAAGTGTTTTCTCATTCGGGCAAAGCACATCATCAAAAACTCCCCACGTCGGTTGTGTGAAATGCTGGTGACTGAGGTATTCGCTGTCGTCTGTGCAACCATACTCAGGATACGCAGCGAGAATGGCGGAAGAATGTCCCGGCATTTCTATTTCCGGAACCACAGTGATATGAAGCGACGCAGCATAAGACAGAATTTCTTTGATGTCGGCTTGCGTATAAAATCCACCGTAAGTGATCGTATCAAATAGTGGCGGATCATCCCAGCCTTCATGGCCGATGAGCGTTCCTTTCCTCCATGCGCCAACAGAAGTGAGTTTCGGATATTTCTTGATCTCAATTCTCCAGCCTTGGTCATCTGTCAAATGCCAATGAAAAACATTCAGCTTGTACATCGCCATCCATTCGAGATATTCTTTCACATTCTCCTTCGTATAAAAATGCCGCGACACATCGAGATGCATTCCGCGCCATGCAAAACGGGGTTGATCGACGACGGAACATGCCGGAATATAGAACTGCTTCATGTAAGGAATATCTTCAGCAGCATTACGGTGGATCAGTTGAAAAAGACTCTGCAAAGCGTAAAAGATGCCCGAATGCCCGCCGTAAATATTTATTTCATTCCGGTTGATGAAGAGATCGTACCCATCTGTTGGAACATCAGTGCTGTCTTCTGAAATGTAAATGAAATTGGATGAGACTTTCCTGGAAACGTATTTCAGATCGATAGCATAAATATCTTTCAGTTTTTTCAGGAAGAGATCAATTTCGTTTTTGTAGAATTTATTGTCAGTGACTATGACCGTATTTGCATTCAGATCGAATTGACCGTCGAAAGGAAGTAACTTATAAGGTTTCGGAATAATGGGATAACGGGCAGCGTCGTATTGCGCAGAAAGATTCGCCGATGAAACGCAAAGAAAGAAAAGCAATTTCAGGATTTGCTTCATTTTCTAAAGTTAGCAATAGTCCTCACGCTTTTTGTTTTCAGTTATTGAATGTAACTGAACGGTGCTGGAACAGAAAGCGGTGAACAGAAAACTGCTAAACGTCTTCGAACGGTTCTAAGATCAACCCTTCCGCTGCAGGACGCAATTCAATCTTGTGATCACCGAAATCAAGAAGCACGGCATCATCGCGATACGTATTCTCACCATCATCCACCAATTGAACTTCTCGCAGAATTTTTCCCTCCGCGTCTTTCCACAAACCTGAACTGGTTTCTACGGAAGACCGCATGTCGATCTTTCCACCGAAGTCATTCATCAACAAAAACTTTTCTTTTTCGCTGTCAAAATCCTGGTCGAGGCAGATGCCGGGCAATTCATCGGTCTTCGTCGCGAACACCAATCGGGAATTATCACCGAAAGTCAACTCGATCTTGTCAAGAAACTCGAATAGCTCGCCCGGTTGTGTCCTGTTGATCCAGAAATGATGCACGACTTTCGTCAGCGGTTTGTTCTCGCAGTTCTTGAACGCCAGTAATTCCTCGTGATTGAAATATCCCTCCATTTCACGAAAGGTAGTGAGTTTGTCAGACTGAGTAGCGCTCTTGTCGCTTTCGGTACGTCCGCAATGGCGGACTACTCAATCTGACAAGAGAGCATACCGAAGGTTGACAAATTCCGCTTACTTGATGTTCAGTTTCGTCAGCAGATCCTTCGGGATCGCGTTCTTGTTCACGAGGATACTTGTGGTTTTGTATTCAAAGTATGCTTGTGATGCGAAGAAATATCCATCCAGATCATTGTTGTCCGCGCCCCAGGAATTCTTTACGATGTAATATTTTTTTCCGTTCTGGTCTTTTGCAATTCCGGAAAGCTGCATACCGTGATCATCCTGTGTGCTGAGATTATCAAAACCTTCCTGGCGCAGTTGCTGCGTGATCACGCGGTCGGTGGAAGGTTTCAGCCAGATGGAATCTTTTTCATCCTTGCTCATTTTGTCCCAGTCTTTTTCCGGAACGATCGCCATTCCGCTTTTGTAAGAGAAATAATTTTCACTCACATCAGCGCCCCAGGCAACAGTGTAGCCATTCATCGTTGCATTCTCCGCGATCCTGTTCATGTCTTCCATCGGGACATTGTACAGCAATCCCCAGCTCCAGTTGTCCGGAATTTCGAGCGCAAACTGTGTCCAGAACGGATGATGCGTGAAGGAAGTGATGGCAACATAATCCGAAGAATTGAACCCGAGAAAGGTCGCGTAAGTCTGAGGCGTGTATTTTTTTCCATCCACCATGAAATCGGTCGGAGGCGCGCCGAGGTAAGCGTCGAGCGATGCAGTAAAAGCGGAAAGCCATTCGCTCGTAAGTTTTCCATCGGCAAGTGTCAATTGAGCGTCGAGGATCGCTTTGAGCACCGCATCCATTTCTCCGTGACGGATCTTGTCTTCACCAGCTGGATTTCCCGGATAAGCTGCCTGCGGAACAATTCCGTACGTCGCGCTCAGGTTGATCACGTCATGTGGTTCTCCACCGGGGCCGAAATTCGTTTTGCCCATCATGCGCATATATTTTTTCGCTTTCTCGATGTATCCTGCGCGCACGATCCACATTTCGGAAAGATCGAGCTGGCCTTTGCCCTGGCGCATGAATTCAGATTCGAGGAATGATTCGGTGGAAAAGCACCAGCAGGTTCCGGAACGGTACTGATCTTTCACGCTCGTGCATTTCGCCTGCGCGATAGTGGTGAACATGATCGTACTTCCTTTTTTATTCGGCTTCGGGGCATCCTGCGCGGAAACAGAAGTGAGGAAAAAAGTTGCTGCAACGAATGCAAAAATGGATCTCAGTTGATTTTTCATTTGTAATTTTCTTTTAAAAGCGTTCCGAAGATAACAAACCTTTCGCTTTGTCGTAAGCCGGCCGGGAAGAACGGCAATTGGAGCGGACGATTGGTTGATGGAAGGAAATTGTAGTGTCTCATTTTGCGTGGTGTCGTGGTGTCCTGAGCGAAGTCGAATGGACACCCGACACGGGCTTGAGTGTAGGCGGATGCAAAGTGAGACACAAGGTGGGAAATTCATCAGAGATCGATCCTTTTCATCTTCTTCTGGTCTTTCAGCCACGCCCGGACCAGTTCATCGACATCAGGATAATAATTCGCGCGTTTGATCAGTGACCGCAGCTCTTCCGGCGAAGAAAAACTGTCGCTTTGATCCATGTAGCCGTAACCTGCATACCGCCCTTTTTCAAATAACAGCAGCGAACATTCGTCTTCTCTTCTGCCTTTGTCCACAAGAATAAAATCCTTTTTGTCGGAAACATATTCATCGAGAATTTTCTGCGCCCTGAGATTATATTCTTCTGCATTTTCAACTTCTGTGCAAATGCCGTAACATTTTTTAATGTGCCGCTGAAAACATTCTCCGCCCGCTTCATTCAGTCCGCAATGATTCAGGCATAGCGAATGTTCATCGATCCATTCATTCAGTTTCTCACGGGCCGAAGTGTAATTCGTGTAACTGAGCAGCGGATCATTCGCCTCGTCGCAGGGAACGATCCGGAAACTGACGGCCCCGTTCTTATCAATGAAATGATCGATGGAATGCGTGAACACGTCACGTTTGCGCGCACGATTGTACTTCGGTTTGTGTTTTTTGATCTCTTCCGATTCCAGTAACAGCGCGATAAGCTCATTTTTTGTTTTCACGAAATCCACATTCATCAGTTCCTGTTGTAGTTTCGCCGATTTCGTTTGTTTGTTGTTGAAATGCCCGATGGCGCGCGTACGCATGTTGTTGCTTTTCCCGATGTAAATGATGTTGCCGTCCTTGTCGAGGTAATAATACACGCCGCATTCTTCCGGAAGTTTTTTGAGCACATACAATTTGATCTTGTCGACTTTCGACGTGTTGATCTCTTCAATGTCCTGCCGGCGGTAAGTGGGGTGTTCTGATTTTTTGGCGAGAAGAATATCAAAAAGCTTCGCGGTGGCTTCCGCATCTCCGAGTGCCCGGTGACGGACCGTCGGTTCAATTTCAATTCCCAGCGACTCACACAATCTTCCGAGTGAATAGGAAATTCTTTTCGGTAATAATTTCCGGCTGAGTTTTACCGTGCAGAGTTTATCCCGTTTCCATTTGTAGCCGAGCGAACGGAATTCCCGCTCGATGAAACCGTAATCGAAATTCACATTGTGTGCCACGAAAACTTTTCCTTCCGTCATTTCCACGATCTTCTTCGCCACTTCATAGAATTTGGGAGCGTTCTCCACCATCTCATTCGTGATACGCGTCATTCGCGTGATGTAATCGGGAATGCTGCGCTCCGGATTGATGAGCGTGGAATAACTTTCGGTCACTGTTAAGCCATCGTGAACAAGGATCGCGATCTCGGTGATGCGGTCGCGTTCATGATTTCCACCGGTGGTTTCTATGTCGACGATAGCGAACAATAATGGAGAATTGAGAATGCAGAATTGAGAATGGAGAAAAATAACCTCTTTTGCAAAGATAAACACACAATAGGCCAGTAGAGGTATTTTGAGCCCCTGAGCCTTGAATTCTTCATTCTCAATTCTCCATTCTGCATTCTCAATTCTATTCGTACTTTTGAAACGCAAAATTCATTCCGTGGCAAAACTTTCTACCAAAGAGATCAAAAGGATCTTCGATAAATTCTCAGAGCTCCGTGTACTTATCATCGGCGATGTGATGATCGATAATTATGTGTGGGGAAAAGTGTCACGGATCTCTCCTGAAGCCCCGGTTCCTGTTGTTTCGGTTATCCGCAAAGAGAAGCGTTTGGGAGGTGCTGCGAATGTCGCGTTGAACGTTCAGTCACTCGGAGCCACTCCGATCCTGTGTTCGGTTATTGGTGTGGATCATGACGGTGCTGCTTTTCTCGATCTCATGCAGAAAGAAGGATTGGCTCCGAAAGGAATTCTGAAAAGCCGCGAGCGGATCACTACCAGTAAGACGAGAGTTTTCGGCAACAGTCACCACCTGATGCGTGTGGACGAAGAGATCGAGCATGATATCACTGAGCATGAAACGAGCTTGTTCATCCAGCGGATCAGTTATCTCCTCGATGCGCAGAAGATCGACGTGATCATTTTTGAGGATTATGATAAAGGATTGATCACCGAAGAACTCATTCAGAGTGTGGTGAACATGGCGAGGAAGAAAAAGGTTCCGGTGGTCGTTGATCCGAAGAAAAAACATTTCCTGAGTTACAAAGGTGTTACGCTCTTCAAGCCGAACCTGAAAGAACTCAAAGAAGGATTGAAGATCGAATTCGATCACAGCAATATCAAAGCACTCGGAAAAGCTGTTGAGTCGCTCAAAGCAAAACTGAAATTCGACATCGCGCTCATCACGCTTTCGGAGCTGGGCATGTACGTGCACGGGAATCATACGCGTAAGTTATTGCCCGCGCACCTGCGTAATATCGCGGATGTGTCCGGCGCAGGAGACACCGTCGTGAGTGTCGCGGCGCTTTGTCTCGCAGCTGGACTCCGTTCGGAAAATATCGCTGAGATCTCCAACATCGCCGGAGGATTGGTGTGTGAAGGAGTGGGAGTGGTGCCGATCGACAAAGAGCAGCTGATGGAAGAAAGCATTGAACTTCTTTCGAAATAATTTCTGAAATGGCCCGCCTCGTTTTTGATTCACCAATCGGAAAGATCGAGATCGTTGGTGATGAGAATTTCATTCACGAAGTGGAATTCAGGAGTAATGCTGTTGATCCAATAGAAAAAGCCCCTGAACTTCTCCAACGGGCGAAAAAGCAACTCGAAGAATATTTTGCAGGCGAAAGAAAGAATTTCCAACTGCCATTGCAGCAGCAGGGAACCGAATTTCAGCAGAAGGTGTGGAATGAATTGTGCCGGATCCCGTATGGCAAAACAATTTCCTATCTCGAACTCGCGCAAAGACTCGGCGATGAGAAAGTGATCCGCGCTGCCGGGACAGCCAATGGAAAAAATAAAATTGCGATCATCGTTCCCTGTCACCGTGTGATCGGAAGTGACGGAAGCCTCACGGGTTACGCCGGCGGATTGCACCGGAAAGAATGGTTGCTGCGTCACGAGAAAAGCCTGCCGGGAATGGAGCAGATGGACCTTTTCAAGTGATGAGTGATCAGTGATGAGCGATAAGTAAAAGTGTAAATTAGACTTGATGAAAATTTTTCCCATTGTTGCGTTGCTATCGGTGCTGTTTTGCTGTTGCAAATCCAAGAGCAGCAATACCCAGGCTTCTGGTTCCGGCGGAACGACGACTGTGTTGATGAGTGGTACGATCAGTATCGTGAGTGATTATTGTGGCGGAGCACAACCGAGTGAAGCGATGCTGCATCCTGCACCAGTACCAACGGCCGGAATAAAATTGTACGTGAAGCGCGGAGAAATGAATTCAACAACTCAAATTATTGATTCTGTTGTTTCCGGTGAGAACGGAATTTTTCAGATCGATCTTCAACCGGGGAAATATTGTTTCGTGGAGTCGGTTAAGAAAGATTCTTATGTTTCTCCAAAGGATGATCAGTTTGCAACATGGGATACCGCTTGTTATCATCAGCACTATTCCGAATGTGATTATTACGTGGAATTAACGAAAGATTTTTCAGCGGCAAATATTATCCTGTTTCGTCACTGTCCGTGGACCACGCCCTGTGAATCCTATCATGGACCATTGCCTCCTGCAGCTCAACATCCGCATAACGAATAATGGAGAATTGAGAATGTAATTAAGGAGATCACAACACGGAAATGGAATTGTTAGAAGCGGAATGAACTAATTCTCCATTCTCAATTCTGCATTCTCAATTCATGAGCTTCCACAATTCATCCTTCAACTGCTGGAGGTTTTTTCCGGTCGCCGAGGAGAAGATCACGTAAGGAATGTTCAGCTTCTTGATCTTCTTGTCCATATCCTTTTTCAATTCCGCATACAATTCGTCATCGAGCAGATCGGCTTTGGAGATACCGAGAATTCTTTTCTTGTGCATGAGTTCCGGATTGTATTCATCCAGTTCATTCAGCAGGATATTGTAATCTTTGATGATGTCGTTGCTGTCAGCCGGAACAAGAAAAAGCAGAATGGAATTCCGTTCGATGTGGCGGAGGAATCGCACGCCCAACCCTTTTCCTTCGGCCGCTCCTTCAATGATCCCCGGAATATCCGCCATCACGAACGAGCGATCACCGCGATAGTTTACGATTCCAAGATTCGGAACAAGCGTGGTGAAAGGATAATCGGCGATCTCCGGTTTCGCTGCAGATACAACAGAAAGCAAAGTTGATTTTCCTGCATTCGGAAATCCTACAAGGCCAACATCGGCAAGCAATTTCAATTCAAGCACTTTCCATTCTTCACCGCCGGGTTCACCGGGCTGCGCGAATCGGGGAGTCTGTCTTGTTGATGTGGCGAAAAAAGTATTTCCTTTTCCTCCGCGTCCACCAGGAACCACAATGAATTCCTCTCCATCATCGTTGATCTCCTTGATCACTTCCATGGTCTCCGGATCTTTGATGATCGTTCCCAGCGGAACTTCAATGATCTCGTCTTTCCCTTCCGCACCGCTCATATTATTCCGTCCGCCTTTCCCTCCGTCTTCCGCGATCACATGCTTGCGGTATTTCAAATGAATGAGCGTCCACAGTTGTTTATTTCCGCGAACGATCACGTGTCCGCCTCTTCCGCCATCGCCACCGTCGGGTCCGCCTTTCGCCGTCTGTGCGGTGCGCAGCAAATGCACCGATCCGCCACCTCCTTTTCCGGAGCGGCAACAGATCTTCACATAATCAACGAAATTCGATGTAGACATTTAAAACGGGAGGATTAAGGAGTTTTACAGAGAATACAGATTACAGATTGAAACAGATTCGGGATGAATTTTTATAATGAGTCGATGACTTTGCAGAGTGCGTTGAAAATTTCGTCAACGGAACCGATGCCATATACACCGCGGTATTTTTTCTGTCCTTCGTAAAAATTCTTCAGCGGTGCAGTATCGCGGTTGTAAACATTGAGACGGTTGCGGATCACTTCTTCATTCGCATCATCGGCGCGGCCAGATTCTTTTCCGCGAAGCAATAAACGTTTGATGAGTTCTTCGTCATTCACTTCGAGTGCGATCATGGCGGAAATTTTCATTCCTTTTCCGGCGAGAAATTTATCGAGTGCTTCGGCTTGCGGAGAAGTGCGCGGAAAACCATCGAAGATGAATCCTTTTGCATCGGGATGTTTGCCTGCTTCCGATTCAAGAAGGCGGATCGTGACTTCATCCGGAACAAGTTCTCCTTTGTCCATGTAACTCTTCGCGAGTTTTCCGAGTTCCGTCTGCCCTTTGATGTTCGCACGGAAAATATCGCCGGTGGACAAATGCACGAGGTGATATTTCGCGATGAGTTTTTCCGATTGTGTTCCTTTTCCAGCGCCGGGAGGGCCAAAGAGTACGATGTTGAGCATGATCAGTTTTTGATAACGTAAATGTCGCGGAGATTCCTGCCGAGTCCGTTGTAATCCAATCCATAGCCCACGATGAAGTCATTCGGAATTTCTATTCCACGGTAATCGATGGTGATCGGTTTGTTATAAACTGCCGGTTTGAACAGCAGCGTAGCAATATGAATGGAGGCAGGTGAATGCTTTGTGAGTTGTTCGTGAATGGCAACGATCGTATTTCCGGTATCCACGATGTCTTCTACCACCACGATGTGTCTTCCTTTCACCGATTCATTCAGCCCGATGAGTTCTTTCACCGTTCCTGTTGAACCTGTTCCCGAATAGGAAGCGAGTTTCATGAACGATACTTCGCAATCCGTATTCACATTACGCAGCAGATCGGCGGCGAAGAGAAAAGAACCATTGAGTACGACAAGGAACAACGGACGTTTGTCCTTCAGGTCATGATTGATCCTGTCCGCGATATTTTTTACCGCCGCAAGGATTTTTTCCTCCTTTAAATAAGGGACAAACGTTTTATCCTGGAGTTGAATGGATGACATAGTGGTCAAGGGGTGCAAAGATAGTCATAGAATAGGGTATTAGGATATTGAGGTAATAGGCTATTGACTTAAATTGTCTCATGGAGAATAATGTTAACGCATTCAGCACAGCGTCGCAGATAATTTTCTAAGCAATTGTTCTGAAAAGCCAATACCTTATTACCTCAATACCTTTTTACCTTTTGTGAGAGCTAATGAATTTGGAGCTTGTAACCACAAAACTGTTCAAAACTAAATACCGATTTCATTAACAATCCATGTTCAAAACGCGTGTACATTTATATCATTGATTTTCGTGTTGAAGGGAACGGTATTTTGATACTTTTGATGCCCTTTCAAAAAAATAAGAACCTTACTGGAGATGAGCACCGAAGAGAAAAAGAATTCCCGTACCCGCACGTCGAGTCTATCGAATGTAACGCAGCAGTTGTACGAGATCGGGAAACTTCCACCCCAGGCGGTTGAATTGGAAGAGGCGGTCCTGGGAGCACTCATGCTGGAAAAAGACGCGCTCACTGCGGTCATCGACATTCTTCAGCCCAAAAGTTTTTATAAAGAAGCCAACGGAAGGATCTTCAACGCCATTCAGACGTTGTTCCAGCGTTCCGAGCCGGTGGATATTCTCACGGTCACCCAGGAACTGAAAAAAACGGGTGAACTCGAGATCGTTGGTGGTGCTTATTACATTTCGCAACTCACCAGCCGTGTCGCTTCTTCTGCCAATGCCGAATTTCACGCGCGTATCATCACGCAGAAATTCATTCAGCGCGAACTCATTTCCATTTCCACCGATACGATCAAAAGCGCTTACGAGGATACGACCGATGTTTTCGACCTGCTCGACAAAGCGGAAGCGAATCTTTACTCTGTTGTAGAAGGAAACATCCGCAAGAATTACGACAAGATGAGTACGCTCATCAACTCGGCAGTGAAACAGATTGAAATTGCACGCGAACAGAAGAGTGGTGTGAATGGTGTGCCGAGCGGATTCACCGATCTCGACCGCATGACCTC
>DATJEX010000340.1:0-16178 GCA_035496135.1 Bacteroidia bacterium | reverse complement strand
GCAGCGCCCATGAGTCCGCCGATGAGCGAATGAGAAGAGCTCACAGGAATTCCGAATCGCGCGCAGAAAAAATACGCCCAGATAATGGCGCCGATGAGTGCGGCCATGATCATGTACACACCTTTTCCGTCATTGAGGATTTCGGTGTGCACGATCCCGCTTCCAACGGTTCCGGCCACTTTGGTCCCGAAGATGAAGAGTGCAACGAAATTGAAAAATGCGGCCCACAATACCGCGATCCTCGGTGAAAGGATACGCGTGGACACAATGGTCGCGATCGAATTCGCCGCGTCGTTCATTCCATTGACGAAATCGAAAATGAGCGCGATGAAGATCGTGATGAATATTATTGTAATCATAAGATCAGGATCAGGTGGTTTTAATGATGATCGACTGGATCACATTCGCTGCGTCTTCGATCTTATCTGTTGCAGTTTCAAGCGCCGAAAGGATCTCCTTCATCTTGATGATCTTCACCGCATCCTTTTCTTCATCAAAAAGTTTCGCGATGCTGGTATTGAAAATTTCATCCGCAAGATTTTCCATGCTGTTCATTTTCACACAGGCTTCCTTGATGAGGCTCACATCCTTCATGTTTTTCAGCTGGCACACCGCGACATTCAGTTCCTGCGAACCCTGCAGGATCACCTCGGCGAGTTTGCTCATGGATTCATTGATGCCTTCGACTTTATAAAGGTCGAGTCGTTTGGCCGCGCCGTGAATGAGATCAAGCACATCGTCGATCGCACTCGCGAGTTCATGAATATCTTCCCGGTCGAATGGTGTGATGAAATTCAATCCGAGTTCATTGAAAATATAATGCGTGATGTTGTCCCCGGTATGTTCGAGGTGTTCAATTTCGCGCGTGTATTCTTTCCTCTTTCCCGGATCGTCGGTATTGACGAGATTGCAGAGAACCTGCGAAGTCTTTACAAGATTGGCACTTGCCTGCTCAAAAAGCGGGAAGAATTTTTTGTCTTTGGGAACCAGGAACTGGAGGAAACTGTCGAGACGCATAATCGTGTTTTTGTTAATTAATAGTTAACGATACTTGATGCAAATGTAAACTGGCAGGTACACGTCAATGTTAACCCAATGTTAAGTGAATCGAGTTGTGGGTAAAATGTGAATTACTCTGGTAGCCTGAAGATCAGGCTGTTCACTCCTTCACGTGCTTCAGCACTTTGGCCTCGATAAAGAAAATGATCTCCTCGGCGATATTCTTGGTCTGGTCGCCTACCCGTTCGAGTTTGCGGAGAATGGAAAGTGTGTTC
Organism: Bacteroidia bacterium; assembly: GCA_035496135.1. Classification (GTDB taxonomy): domain Bacteria; phylum Bacteroidota; class Bacteroidia; order Palsa-965; family Palsa-965. Next base: position 14,904 of record DATJEX010000340.1, on the reverse strand, counting down.
AGGTAATGAAGCGGGTACGGCCTCGATTCCTGGATGGATTGCAGTGTCAGTTGTGTTCCTGCCTTATTGATCGCGTCGAGAATGTCATCTTTCACGAAAACTTTTCTTGCCAGCGAAGTATCTTCCTTGATGAATGCATCCAGTGCATCATCCATCATCGACAATGCGGTGGCGAACATTTCCTCCACACGGTATTCCTTGAGCATCGCCTGTGGAAAAGCTTCACGCACTTCGAGTACATAGCGTGCAATGCCTTCTGCGTTGTCACCGATGCGTTCGAGATTTGTGTTGATCTTGAGTGTCGCGAGAATGAAACGGAGATCCACAGCAACCGGGTTGAACAAAGCGAGCATGTTCTCACAATCGCGGTCGATCTTCAACTCGAATGCGTTCACTCTTTTCTCATTGAACAGCACTTCCCGAGCAAGATCGGGATCGTACGTCATGAGCGCCGACCTGCATTTCGCAAGTTGAGAGCGCACGATGTACTGCATCTCGATGAGTTGTTCTTTCAGTTGGTGTATTTCGGTATCTAAATGCGTCATGGTAAAGTTGGTGGTTTAAAAGGTTGGTCGTTGGTGGCCATCTTTTGAAAGCAGAAGGCCGACGACCAACTACCAACAAAAAAACCACCAACCTGCTAACCGAATCTTCCCGTGATATAATTCTGTGTTTTCGGATTTTTCGGATTGGTGAATATTTCCTTGGTCGTTCCGAATTCCATCAGTTCGCCGAGATAGAAGAACGCGGTGTAATCGCTCACACGTCCTGCCTGCTGCATATTGTGTGTAACGATGATGATCGTGTATTTGTTCTTCAATTCATAAATGAGTTCTTCGATCTTGGAAGTGGAGATCGGATCGAGTGCCGATGTCGCTTCATCGAGCAGCAACACTTCCGGTTTCATCGCGATCGCGCGCGCAATGCACAAACGTTGTTGTTGTCCGCCCGAAAGAAATGTTCCTTTCTTGTGCAGATTATCTTTCACTTCATTCCACAGCGCCGCGCGCGTGAGTGATTCTTCCACCACTTCTGCTTTCTCCTGTTTGGAAAGTTTGATGCCGTTGAGCAGGTATCCGGCAATGACATTATCGTGAATGCTCATCGTGGGGAACGGATTCGGACGCTGGAAAACCATACCGATCTTTCTTCTCAGCACAATGGTATTCATGTCGTAGATATTCTCATCATCGAGCGTGATCTTTCCTTCCACTTTCGCGTCAGGTGTCAATTCATGCATGCGATTGATGCAGCGGATGAATGTTGTTTTTCCGCAACCGGACGGACCCATGATCGCCGTTACCTGGTTCTTGTACAGTTCCGCATTTACATTTTTCAGTACCTGGTTCTTTCCGAAGAACGCATTGAAATTCTCTGCCCTGATGATCGTCGTCGTATCATTCAGAACTTCCCGCATTGTTTCCATAGGCATTGGCTGTTCAGTGACCTGAATATTCCTGGTGTCTGTATTTTCTCCCGCTGTTGTCATGTTCAGAATTGCACTTTCCATTTTCGTTCTACAAGTTTGGTGATGATGTTCAGGATGAGGATGAATACAATGAGCAGGAAAGAAGCGCCCCACGCGAGTTTGTGCCAGTCGTCATACGGACTCTGCGCGTAATTGTAAATAAGATGAGGCAAACTGCTCATTGGTTTAAGCATGTTGTAATTGGTGTAGGGATTTCCGAACGCGGTGAAAAGTAATGGAGCCGTTTCGCCCGAGATACGCGCGATACCGAGAATGATCCCGCCGAGAATTCCGCTGAGTCCTGCAGGAAGGATCACTTTCATGATCGTTCGGTAATACGGAACGCCAAGCGCGAGTGACGCTTCTTTGAGTGAATCGGGAATGAGCTTGAGTGTTTCTTCCGCTGAACGGATGATCGATGGCAGCATCATGAACGCGAGCGCGATACTTCCCGAGACAGCCGAAAATCCGCCGAGTGGTTTTACTACCCATAGATAAATGATGATGCCGATGACAATGGATGGAATGCCCTGCAACACATCAACAGCAATTCCGGTCCAGTAGGCAATTTTTGTTTTTGGATTCTCCTTCGTGTAAAGCGCAGTGGTAATGCCGATCGGAATGGCAATGACCGAAGCGACAAAGATCATGAAGAGTGATCCGATGATCGCGTTGTAAACTCCTCCACCCGTTTCTCCAACCGGCTTCGGTTCCTGTGTGAGAAAATTCCAGTTGATGGAAGAAATTCCCTGTTTGAAAATGTAGAACAGGATAAGCACAAGCGGGATCGTTGCGATCGCTGTAAGAGCGATTACTGATCCTTTGAAGAAACCATTTTTAAAATTCCGGTATGTGGTCCCTTTATCCATTTGAAAACCTGTTGATGATCTTTCTTCCGATCATGTTGATGATAGTCGTGACAACGAAAAGGAACAAGCCCATTTCAATGAGAACTGAATAATGCAGATCGCCCGTTGCTTCCGTGAATTGATTCGCGATCACACTCGCCATCGTATTCCCCGTGTTGAAAACACTTGTCGGAACATCGTCTGTATTCCCGATGAGCAGCGTGACGGCCATTGTTTCTCCGAGCGCGCGTCCGAGTGAAAGAAGAATTCCCGCAAAAAGTCCTGAACGGATGTTCGGCATGACCACGTAACGGATCACTTCCATCCGCGTTGCACCGAGTGAATACGCCGCTTCTTTCAGATGCGAAGGGACCATGGTCACCACCTGCCTGATGAGTGAAGCGGAATACGGCATGATCATGATCGAAAGAATGATGGACGCCGTGAGAATTCCGACTCCGACAGGCGGTACACCCAATTTCATTTCAATGCTCCGCATGATGGGAACGAGAACGAATATTCCCCAGAAACCATAAATGACGGAAGGAATTCCCGCGAGCAATTCGAACACATTCTTGATCACTCCGGCCACCGGCCCTTTCGGATAATATTCACCGAGGAATAACCCGATAGCGAGTGAGAATGGCGTGGAGATGAGCAGCGCCAGAAAAGCAGTAAGCAATGTTCCCACGAGAAACGGCAACGCGCCGTATTCATCCGACACCGGATCCCACGTGCGCCCGTATATGAAACTGAACCCGACCGCTTTGATCGACGGCATGGAATTGATGACAAGGGTGATGAAGATCCCGAGCAGGATCACGATCAGCAGCAATGCGGACAGCATCAACGTACGCTGAAAAACATTTTCAGAAAGATTACTGCGCCGGGATATGGATAAATTGCTCATGTGATGTAAACGGTTGAAGCGGACCGTCTTTTACAACGGTACGCTTCTTCCAAACAAGTGAACTCAAAATGAAAACTCTTTATGCTTTGCTTATTGCATTACTGGTTTACTCTTGTAGGTGATCTTTTTCAATGCTGCTTCCACCGATTTTACCACTCCGTCCGGAAGTGCGGCATAATTCAGCGGAGCTGCATACTGTTGTCCGTCGTGTGTCATCCAGTTAACAAGATCGACCGTTCCTTTTGCCTGCGCTTCTGTGCGTGTATCGTATCCCTGCTCGGTGTACACGAGGATGTATGTGAAACTGCTGATCGGGTATCCGTCCGCTGCATCGGTGTTCGTCAGCGACACACGGAAATCTTCCGGGATGGTCACATTCGCCGCTGCGCTGATCGAAGCGAGTGATGCGTCCACAAAATTTCCGGATTTATTTTTGATGCTTGCGCCGGTCATGTTATTCTGCATCACGTATGCAAGCTCCACGTAACCGATACTTCCCGGAGTCTGTTTTACCATTCCGCCAACACCTTCGTTTCCTTTTGCACCGATGCCCACAGGCCAGTCGAGCGATTTTCCGGTTCCCGGTTTGGTCGCCCAGGCAGGACTAACTTTGCTCAGGTAATCGGAGAACACATACGTTGTTCCGCTTCCGTCTGAACGATGCACAACCGTGATGTCCATTGCAGGAAGTTTCGCATCCGGGTTATCGGCTTTGATGCGTGCATCATTCCATTTGGTGATCTTGCCGAGGAAAATATCAGCGAGCACTTCTGGTGTGAATTTCAATTTCGGATTTCCGTCGATGTTGTATGCCACTACCACCGCTCCGAGGCAAGTCGGGATGTGCATGATAGCTGCAGGAGATTTTGACAGATCGTCGTCGCTCATCGGAGCATCGGACGCACCGAAGTCTACTGTTTTATTCTGGAGTTGTTTGATGCCGCCACCCGATCCGATCGACTGGTAGTTGATCGCGATGCCGGTCTTGGTTTTGTACGCATCAAACATTTTGGAGTAAAGCGGGAAAGGGAATGTCGCGCCGGCCCCGAGGATCTCGGTAACAGATGCAGTGGTTCCGGTGGAATCGGAAGGGGTAGTTGAGCCACCACTGCCACAGGAAGATGCTGTGAAACAAACAGCCGCTGCGATGATAAGATTCTGGATAATTTTCATGGTTTTGATTTTCTTTTTTTTCAGTTTAATTCTGTGCAAAGTTGGGTGTGCAGTATTAAGGGAACATTAGCAACGTGTTAATTCCCCTGTTATTTGAACACATACCACACGGTAAGGCGGGGAACCATATCATAGTCGCTTTTCACTTTCCCGGTTGCACCTTTTGCGCGGGAAGCATATCCATTGTACCACAGGTTCGGCATGATGTGCAGGTTCTTTGTCGGCGTGTAGTCCACTCCGGCCGTGATGAACGATTCCGTGACCGGTGCGCTGCCCATTGTGTACACATACGTGTTGTTGTAATGCATATCCGGGTTGTACATGTCGTAACGCGCGAAGAAATTCAGTTTGTCTTTGATGATCTGTCCGTGAACCCAGACCGAAACACCCATTACAGCGGAATTCGTTGTGTCGGTGTGGAAAGGAGTTACAGAAGTATCCGCATAACCAACATAATTGAACTGGTTCGTCATGTAACCTTCCAATCCCACAGAGAACGGATCGGTGTTGTAGATGAGCGACAGTTTGTAGGTGTTCTTGTATTTATGGAAATCCGGGATCATCTGCGTGCGTTCGAAATCGCTGTAGAGATCAACGATCAGTTTCTTGTCCATCAGTTTCACCCAATAATCGCCGTAGAATTTTTTGAAGATGTCGGATTCGATCTTCGTTCCCGAGCCATTCGCAACGAGCAGATCATAACCCATCATTCCGTCTTTCCCGAATTTTCCCTGCAAGCCTATTCCGAGGTCGGCCGAAGAAGCACCTTTGCGCATATCGAGGATCGTTTTCTCAATGGAACGGTAGCCCCACATTTTTTCAACGAGCATCGGGAAAGCAGGTGTTGCCTGTAATCCGAAAACGAGATCGGTGCCTTTGCAGACATTCTTCCAGCGAACGTTCGCGGCTTTCAGGAAAACTGTTCTTGTCGCGTTATCACTTAATGTATTTCCTTCATAGGAAAGAAGTAACTCGGATGAAACATTCTCGGCAATATTGTAATCGAACCCGAAATACGCGCGGCGCATTTCAAATGAATTCGCCGTCTCCGGCATGTTCGAATATTGTGTATTGCCGCGGTTGGCGGAATCATTATGCATCTTGTAATAATAATCGCCGAAAGCGTAGCCCCATACTTTCCCGGAAGGGGTGAATTTCTTCGCGGTATCCTGCTGTGCTTGGGCGGCAACCGAATAGACCGATGCGGCTGCAATGAAGAACATCCTGGTGATTCTGTTGATCCTGCTCATAGTGTAATTTTTGTGTGAACTGTTTTGGAGTATTTACGTTTGCAAAACAATAGCTTTACAATTAACCCCTCATTACAGCGAGGTTAAGCGTTGGTTAACTTTGGCAGAAGAAATGAACAGATAATGCCTCTTTCCAACATTTTGGAGGCTTTTGCGTTACGGCTGCGTTAATTCAGCTGAAAACATTACAACCGTGCTCCAATTTTATTACAATAAAAAAACGCCATACGATCCGTATGACGTTAATACTGTATGAAGCAGTAAAACTGAATTTACTTTCCGCTGATATTTATTTGAAGTTATACCACACGGTGAGGCGCGGTACCAGGTCGTAATCACTTTTTGTTCTTCCCGTCACGCCTTTCGCCCTGCTCATATAGGTATTCCACCAGATGTTGGGCATGATGTGAATGTTTTTCATCGGGGTATAATCTATTCCGGCCGTGATGAAATTCTCCGTTACGGGAGCAGCACCCATCGTGTAGACATAAGTATTGTTGTATGACAGATCCGGATCATACATGTCGAAGCGGGCGAAGAATCCGAGTTTGTCTTTGATGATGTTGCCACGCACAAAAACTGAAGCCCCGAGGGTCATCGCATTGGTTGTATCCGTTACGGTATTTCCGCCTGTCGTATCTGCATAACCCACATAGTGAAATTGATTCTGCAGGAACACTTCCGCTCCAACCGTGAACGCATCCGTCGTGTAGGCAAGTCCGAGTTTCGCATTCATCTTGTACTTATGAAGAACCGGCGTGACCATGGTTTGTTCATGATCGGCATAAAGATCGATCATGAGTTTCTGGTTGAGAAGTTTCATCCATACATCTCCATAGATCTTTTTGAAAACATCGCCTTCGAGTTTTGTTCCCGAACCATTCGCGATGAGCAGATCATATCCCAGGTTGTCATTGACCTTCGCCTGCAGCCCGATCCCGAGATCGGCGGATGATGCACCTTTGCGCATATCGAGAATTGTTTTTTCGATCGACCGGTATCCCCACCATTTCTCGGAACTCATGGGGAACGCCGGTGTCTGCTGCAATCCGAAAATGAGATCGGCTCCTTTGTAAATATTTTTCCACCGCACATTCGCCGACTTGACATAAATGGTTCTCGTGTTATCGCTCAGCGTGTTTCCTTCATAAGCCAAAAGTAATTCGCTCGAGAAACGTTCGCTGATGGCATAATCATAACCGAGGTACACGCGGCGCATTTCGAATGCATTCATATTCTCCTGCATGTTGGAATAATAACTGTTGCCGCGGTTGAGTGAATCGCTGTGTGTTTTGTAATAATAATCGCCGAACGCATAACCGTACAATTTCCCGGAAGGTTTGAAATCTTTTTTCGCGGTGTCCTGCTGCGCGAATATCACGGTAGAAAAAAGCGATGCGAAGAGAAAGCTGTAGAATTTCATATTGCCTGATTTGGTTAACAATTTGTTTACACGAAATTCAGAATAGAAAAGCCTTCGCCGACTTTTCTATGTTAACTTATTGTTAAGCATTCTGGCAAACAAAAAAGGGTGACCGATGTGGCCACCTCTCCATTTAAAAGTGAAATTCCTATTCTTTGGTGATGGTCAATGTTTCCTTTTGCGCGAGATAATTATTGGCGCTCATTTTGAAAACGGTCCATTCCTGCTTGTTTCGCTTGTCAACGGTCACGGTCCACAGGCCTTCGAACTGATCAGGAAAACTGTGATTGGAATCGGAATCTTCCTGCATGTACACACGGTTCGCGTCAAAATAGATCAAGCCGGGAAAGGCGTTCGTTCCGCCCTGCCCATCCGGCAACATCGCGGTGACGAGATAGCCGCTCCAAAGCGCATCGATCGTTGGTGATTTGAAGAACACGAATTCGCCGATGTCATGTTGCGTGGAATCGCTTACGACGCGTAACCCCAGGCTGTCGTAATTCTCGTAGTGAATGGATTCGATCTTCCACTTTCCGTCGTGGCGATTGAGTTTCTTTATTTCCTGGTCAGCTTTTTCACAGGAAATGAAAAACAGTGCAGGAATGATCGCCGCGGAAAATAATTTCAGGAATGTTTTCATCGCTTTCATTTATTTTCCGAATTGAAGTTGTATGCCGAATGAAAAATGTTTCCCTTTGAAATCGTCTGTGATCCCATTCTCACTCTGGTAATTATTTCCGGCGGCATACGAAGCCATATCATTCGGAAGATATTGATTCACTTCTTTGAATTCCTGCAGGTCCTCGAATTCGTGATATTCCGGATGCTGCTTATTGAAATTCGGAAGAATATCCGCATGAGCAAAAACGTTGAGCGGGCCATAAATGTGCGCACCTACTGTCAATCCGATCCCGGCAGCAAGAGTGAAATCGGTGTAGATGCCGTTCAATCCGTGTTCGGCCCCAAGGCTGCGTGAACCATCAGCAAAAACGAAGCGGGAGAAGATGTAGTAATTCAGGATGCCGATATTCATATCGAACTGTCCCCAGACCGGAAATTTATCCGTTCCTCCGAATCGTATTCCAACATCCGTTGTGGAATTCCGGATACCGATGGAAATGTCGCGTCCGGTCTGATCGGAAAATCTCGCGCTCATCGGATCGGTCTCCATTTTCAGAATTCCGAAATCGAGGATCATTTTGCAGGCGGGCCCACCGATCCCCAAACCGAATTTCATATAGGTTCCGTGCGCGGCAGGAATTTTATCCGGAAATGGAGTGGTCAATCCCTGCGTCGTTTCATAATCATTATATGATTTCGTGAAAAGGAGGAGTTGTTCCGACTTTGTCGTTTCGATCTGGTATCCTGCTTCGGCATAACCGATAAAACTGAATTGCGCTTTCGACACGAATGGAAGAAGTATTCCCGCACAACATATGATCAACATTTTTTTCATCTGTCTCATGATTTGCCGAGTTTGAGGAATATTTCCAATCCGTAATTATTGAATCGCTGCACCATCGGGTTCGCATAATTGAGTTCTGAACCGAAAAACCAATAATCGATCTTATTGCCGCTCTTTTCCGATGTGAGATCTGTCGCGATCCAGAACATCTGGGCATATATTCTGACAGCAGCGAATTTGCCGAGATCTCTTTCTATCCAAATGGTATTCCCATCAGGCAGAATTCTATTCACCAGGCGCAGAAAATGTTCGGGCGTCCACAACCATTCATAATCACGATCCTTGAATCCATCTTTCGCAGCCCGCTTTCCCATTCCCTTGCAGAAACCGAAATCAAAACTCATACCTGCGCTCCACCCGTCTATGCTGTACGCACCACCCCAATTGAAGGTATTCACTCTTGATCGCAATTCCCTTTGCATGGGCACACCGGAAGAATCAAATTCAGAAGACACCGATGCCCACTTTCTGTTCCAGAGTAATTCAAGATATCCATCATCGGATGCAGCACGGAATCCCACAACAGGTCCCTGGTAGTAATGCATTTCAGGCATCTGCTTCGTGAGTCCTGGTGTATTGATGGTGTTGTAAACGTAAATGTTCCTGTTGATCTCACGATCCGGTGCGTATCCACCCGACCAGCCGAGAATGACCTGGGACGAAAGAGAAGTGGTGACGAAGAACGAAAAGATCAGGAGGAATAATGGGGCTGGTCGTTTATTCATAGCAGGCTAAAGTAGATATTTGGGTGTATCCGCAGAAAGATCTGCCACTCAATTTAGGATTCGGTCAGAGCGGAAAAACCTTTTCGTTTTTACCATAATCCTTTTTCAGCCTGAAAGTCACATAGGTTATCTTTTTGTTCTCTGCGAGGAATTTTTTCTCATACGTTGTCTGGATCGTTGTGAGAATGTTTCCTTCGTCCTTCACATCTACGTAGATGTCGGTAGAACTGTACAGCACTTCGTGTCCTTCTTCAGCGATCACTTCCATCGTGTATTCATGCAACAGCACACTGTCTGTTTTCAGGTGAATGATCCCGCCTTCTTTCAGAATGTTCGCATATCGTTTCAGGAAAACAGGCGCGGTCAATCGCTTGTTCGGTTTTTCTTTTTGCGGATCGGAGAACGTGAGCCAGATCTCATCCACTTCACCGGGAGCGAAAAATCCATTGATGAAATCGATCCGCGTACGGAGAAATCCCACATTCTTCATTCCCTGCTCGATCGCTTTGCTTGCACCACGATGCATGCGGGCGCCTTTCACATCAATGCCGATGAAATTCTTTTCCGGGAAACGTTCCGCGAGCCCCACCGTATATTCTCCCTTTCCGCAACCGAGTTCAAGAATCAGCGGGTGATCATTCCCGAAAAAATCCGGGTTCCATTTTCCACGCAGCGGATGAAGTTCTTTTTTCAGATCATAAAAACCATATTCCACCACGTGGTCCATGGTCTTCATCTCGGCGAAACGGGTTAGTTTGTTCTTGTACATCAGGGCGCAAAAGTAATTTACAATTTACGATTTACGATGTACAATTTTGATTTGCCGGCAGAAACAGAAGCCTCAATAAATCGTACATTGTAAATTGTAAATCGTACATCTTCGGAACAGGAAATATGTCGGGGAATAAGAAAAGAGTTCTCATCGCACCTTTGGACTGGGGCCTTGGTCATGCGACGCGTTGCGTTCCTGTCATCCGCGAATTTCTACGTCAGCATGCCGAAGTAATCATTGCCGCCGACGGAAGGCCTGCAGAATTCCTGAGACAGGAATTTCCTGAACTGGAGTTCGTGAAATTTCCGGGATACGGCATCACGTACCCGCACAATGGAATGCTGGGCATGCATCTCGCGATCCGTTCGCCGCTCATCGGTTTGAAGATCAGAAAAGAGCGGAAGGACATTCAGAAGATCGTGGATCAACACAACATCGACATCATTGTTTCCGATAACCGTTTCGCCTGCCGTTCACCGAAAACGTACAACGTTTACATCACGCACCAGTTGAATGTCATTTCTCCCTTCGCGAAAAAAGTAGTGAGCGGCTGGCACAAAAAATATTACGACAAATTCGACGAAGTGTGGGTGCCGGATGTGGACGGAAAAATAAACATGTCGGGCGCGCTCGGGCACGTGGAAGGCAATCATCCGTTCACGCATTACGTGGGCACACTCACGCGATTCAACATCCAGGATCTTCTTTCCTACCGCATCCCGAAATGGTATCTCACGGTGCTCATCAGCGGACCCGAACCACAACGCAGTCTGTTTGAAAAAATTATCCTGGAAGAAGCTGCGAAATTCTCAGAGGAGATTCTCATCGTGCGCGGACTGCCCGGCGGAGGAAAAAAGATCGAACATGGAATGCCCCATGTGAAAATGGTGGACCATATGACGGATGATGAACTGAAAGAAAATATTCTTGGATCCGTTCACGTGTTGTGCCGCCCGGGATATTCCACGCTCTGTGATCTTTCGGCACTCAACATCAATCCGATCGTCGTTCCTACTCCGGGACAAACTGAACAGATCTATTTGGCCGAACATCATTCAGAAATGAAACATGTGCTTTCTGTTCCGCAGAAAAAATTCAATCTCGGAAAAGCCATCCGCGAAAAATCAAATCTGTACGTGATCGGGATCTATCCGGATAAACTCGCACTCGAGAGGAGAGTGAGGAAAGTCCTGCACAAATAATTTTCAATTTAACAATGGCCAATTGCCAATGAGATCAACACACCAGAGATACCAACGTTCTTTTTCCATTGGTAATTGGTAATTGACAAATTGGAAATTGTTATTTCACTTTAGGAAGCGTGAACGAAAATGTCGATCCCACTCCTTCGCTGCTTCTCACGTTGATCGTTTGTCCGTGCGCTTCGAGAATGTGTTTGACGATCGCCAGTCCCAATCCTGTTCCGCCCTGGTCGCGCGACCTTCCTTTATCGACACGATAGAAACGCTCGAACAGGCGCGGCAGATGTTCTTTTGAAATTCCAATTCCGTTATCAGCGACTTCTACACGAATATGATCATCCATATCGTAGAATCGTGTTTCTGTTTCTCCTCCTTCTTTTCCGTATTTGATGGAATTCGTAATGAGATTGGTGAACACTGCACGGATCCGGTCCTTATCGGCGTTGACGAAGATCGGCTTGTAGACTTCACGGAACTTCAATTTGATATTCCTGCTCTTCGCTTTCATTTCGAGCGAATAATAGACTTCCATCACGAGGGCGTAAATATCAAAAGGTGCACGTTCGATGATCAATTGCCCGGCTTCGAGTTTTGAAATGGATTCCAGGTCTTCCACAATGTCGATCATCCGTTCTACACTTTTCTCCGCGCGCTCCAGGTAATTTCTATTGATCGAAGGATCTTCGAGGCCGCCATCGAGCAATGTGGTGACGTATCCCTGGATGTTGAAGATGGGCGTTTTCAATTCGTGTGAAACATTGCCGAGAAATTCTCTCCGGTAATCTTCCAGTCGTTTCAGATCCTCGATCTCATTCGAACGATTCTTCATCCAGTCTGATACTTCCTTCTGCATATCGAGCATCGGATCCTCGAAGTCGGGCAGGTTTACTTTCTCATTCTCCTCGGGCTTGATGTTGTAGATCGCTTTATACAGATCGCGGATCGGCTTGCTGATGAAACGGCGCACCAGTGCGTGGATGATGAAATAGGAAACTAAAGCTGTGATCGCAAAAGCGGAGGCTGCAGTAAGAAGATCAGGTATTTTCCCGGAGAAGGCCGGAACGAGCAGCACGATGAGCAACGCAATGATCCCCGCGCTTAATGCAGCGTAAAGAGAGATCTTCCTGAGCGAAGGATTTTTCATTGGTGAAAGTCGGTGCGAAGTTAGACAACATTTCTTAAGCGGGCGATTACGGATTTTCTACGGAAAATACAGATTACAGATCGAGACTGATCTACAGAAGTCGCATTTATGATCTGTATATCCGTTTACATTCGTAATCCGTCAATGTCCGTAGTAAATCCGTAATCTTCCCTCTTCAGAATTCAAACTTGTACCCAACTCCCTTGACGGTCTTGATGTAATCTTCACCGATCTTCTCGCGCAGTTTGCGAACGTGTACATCAATTGTTCTGTCTCCCACCACGACTTCATCGCCCCATACACGATTGAGAATCTCTTCGCGCGGAAAAACTTTTCCCGGACGTGATGCGAGCAGTGAAAGCAATTCGAATTCTTTTCTCGGAAGTGAAATATCCGTTCCGTCTTTATAAATGAGATAACTCTCGCGGTCAATTCTGATTCCGCCGAGATCGAGCACTTTCGAATCGCTTCCCGAAGGAATTCTTTTCAGTAGTGCTTTGATCCTGCTCATGAGCACGCGCGGACGGATCGGTTTGTTGATGTAATCATCGGCGCCTGCGTCGAATCCTGCGATGTGTGAATAATCTTCGCTGCGAGCGGTGAGAAATGCGATGATGGTCTTATCCATTCCATCCATCTGTCTCATCTTGGAGCAAACTTCCATTCCATCAATTCCGGGCATCATCACATCGAGCAGAACGAGATCGGGTTTTTCTTTCACAGCAATATCAAGTGCTTCTTTACCGCTCGCTGCCGTGTAAACAGCGTATCCTTCTTTCTTCAGGTTATAACTAAGGAATTCAAGAATATCCTCTTCGTCATCCACCACCAGTATCTTATGTGTATCGCTCATATCAAATCAATATCAATTTTACAGCACAAAGGTAGCTTCAAATACAAGCCTTGTATGTTAACACAAAATTAATAAAATGGGGTCGGAACACCCGAATTGCGCTTTCGGTTTACAAATCGTTAAGAGACCTGTAATACTGCGGTCATCGTGTCTAAGCCGATTTGCTGAAATTTTGCGCTATGAAAAAGTTCCTTCAAAAAGCCCTCCTTTTCCTGCCCATCTTCCTCGTTTTTCCGGCCTTTTCACAGACCGGTTCCATCTCCGGTGTGTTGCTTGATAAATCAAATAACGGTGAAGTCATGCCCGGTGTACTGGTCCTGTTGGATACAGCGGGAAAGAATGTGAAGATGACGGATTTCGACGGCAAATATGAATTCAGGAATATTCCGGTCGGAAAATATACACTGACTTTCAAAATGCTCACCTACGCCACCGTTGTCATTCCTGATGTCGAAGTGACGAATGGAAAAACAGAAGTGGTGAATGTGACGATGGAACAGGCTGCGATCACCAAAGGCGAGATCGTGATCAAATCGGTACACACCACGAATACAGAAGTGGGTGTCATCAAAGAGATGGAGAACAGCAACCAGGTGGCGAGTGGAATTGGTGGTGCGCAGATCGCGAAAGGTTCCGATCCGACAGCAGCTGATGCAGTGAAACGTGTGCCGGGTGTGACGATCATCGATAATCGTTTCATCATGGTGCGCGGATTGAATGAGCGTTACAATAATGTCTGGCTGAATGATGCCGGTGCACCGAGTGCCGAAGTGGACAAACGCGCTTTTTCATTCGACATGGTCCCGAGCGGCGTGCTCGATCGCATCATGATCTACAAAACTCCGTCAGCCGATCTTCCTGCCGATTTCGCCGGTGGAATGGTGAAAATTTACACGAAAGCCTTCCCCGATGAACCGAAACTGAACGTGACATTGCAGGGTTCTTATCGCACCGCAACAACATTCCAGCCCTTCACAAATACACCGGGAAGTTCCACCGATCGCTGGGGATTTGATGATGGTTCGAGAAATATTCCGCATGAGATCGACGCGTACATCTCGAAAAATAATTACGATGAAACAAACCTGTTTCACAACGACTGGGTGATGGCAACAAAGAACGCAGCGCCTGATGGAAGATTCTCGATGATGTACGCGACACCGATCAGTTTCGGTGACAGTTGTGGATGGACAGCAGGAAATACTTTTGGCCTCAGTTATTCGCATGCGTTCACCACTTACAGCATCCGGAGAGAAGATTGGGATTCGACCGCGCAGATCGCAGATTACACGGATGCGCAATACACGGAGACGGTTCGTTCAAGTGCGGTGGAGAATTTTTCGCTGATGAATAAGAACGGCCATATAAAAATTGAATACAAGAATCTCTTCAATCAAGTGGGCAAGAACAGTTCGACCATCCGGGAGAGTAATTATCTCGATGGCCCGAATGAACGTTCCTACATGATGGGATATGAATCAAGAACGATCTATTCCACGCAGCTTGCGACAGTACTCAAATCGAAAAAAGAGAATTCTGTTTACAGTGTTACGCTCGGGCACGCGTACACCGAACGCAATGCACCTGATCTGCGCAGGATAAAATATTCCAAGCAGCGTACCGATCCCGATTCGATGTACATGGCATCGGTGGCGAACATCGTGGATCCCG
>DATJEX010000339.1:0-4564 GCA_035496135.1 Bacteroidia bacterium | reverse complement strand
TGGCGAATGCAATACTGTGAAACTCTCTGAATACGAATTCAAATGGCTGAGTTCTGAAACAATTCAAGATCTCAACAAGGAGGATAGTGTACAATGTTTGACTTTTCCGGTTTGTTTCATCGCTTCTCCTCTGAAAAACGGATGGTCAATCATTCTGAAGAATAAAGTACTCCTTCATTTGATTTCACAGTAGTTTTCATTGGCAGATCAGCAAACCGCCCTATCGGCAAATCCCTAATCCCCTCGTTCTTAACCCGTTGATATCTGGTTGAAAAAACAAAATTTATTTCGGGACATGTTTGGCTATTTTTGATGCTTAAGTGAAGCTGTGAATATTCCGCATTACATAAGCGAATTACTGGTCAAACACGATTGCGTGGTCGTTCCCGCGTTCGGTGCGTTCGTCGCGTCGTATGCGCCCGCGAAAGTGAATCCTTCACAACATACTTTTCATCCTCCTTCCAAGCAGGTCGTGTTCAACAAACATCTGCAGCAGAACGATGGTTTGCTCGCGCAGACGATCGTGGATGAATCGAAATGCACGTTTGATGAAGCGATGAACGGTATCCGGCATTTCGTCGATGGTGTGAATCGCAAACTGAAAGCAGGAGAGAAAGCGGAATTTCACAACGTGGGAATTCTTTCCATGGACAGCAACGGCACCATTTCATTCGATGCTGCTGCCGATGTGAATTACCTGCTCACTTCATTCGGACTTTCTTCCTTCCAGTCGTTGCCGGTCATCCGTGAAAATGCGATCGAGAAGAAAAAACCGATCGTTCGCGAAGACCGTGTGCTTGCCGAAGAAAAACTCACACCGGAAAAAGTTGTCGAAGTCGTGCGGACACGAAGCCGCGGACGGGGAGTACTCATCACTTCTGCTGTTGTTCTTCCGTTGCTCGTTGCGGGATTGTGGTTCACTTCGGTGAAGACGAACGCACTCGCCGGATTCTGGTTCTTCAAAAGCAATTCACCTGCAAAATATCATCTGCCTTCCAAATTCACTTTCACGTTTTCTTCACCTGTTACCGAAGAACTCAAACCGGACGGAAGCGGCATCGCTCATTTCACGCTGAATGAAAACGCTCCGGACATTGTTGTCAATATTCACAAAGTTGTTCCGGATTCTACACTTGTCGCACGGAGCAATGCTTTGAAATTACAGGGCGGAACAAATTTCAACGGAGGAAGATATTATGTGATCGCCGGAGCTTTCGCTGTTCCGGAGAACGTCACCAAATTCATCAAATCACTTCACAACAAAGGGATCGATGCGCAGGTGGTGGAACGTGCCGGAAGTAAACTCACACATGTGGGAATCGGTTCTTTCGAATCGAAAGCAGATGCAGAACGATTCATGTCGAAAGTCTCTGCTGATGTCCCTGGTGTGTGGATCCTGAAGAAGTAAGGTTTCTCCATCGCTTTAGTACGAACTACGAAACTGGCGAATTACGAACTACAGATTCGCACAGGATACAAAGTGCGGATGTTCGAGTTCATCAGCGTTCCTTTGTTTGTATTTAGCGTATTCGCCAGTTTCGTAGTTCGTACTAAAGAGCGCACTACGGGAAATAAATTTCACTTTTTCTTCTCCCGCTTGATCTTGTAGATCGCAACTGCCGCGAGTAACAGCGCCGCAAGCAGAATGATCCCGAGTGTGACCCAGACCCAATCGGAATTCTGTTTCGGGATGACAAGAAAAATGATCGCGAAAAGAAAAACAGTCGCCACTTCGTTCCACAAACGCAGGCTGAACGAACTCCACTTGAGAATATCTTTCTGGTGATTCGCGAAAATGAGATGCGTTTGAATATGATAAAGCACCAGTCCGCCGACAAAGATCATTTTCAGAATGAACCACGCCTGTGTCACGAGATCGGGATTCAATGCGAGCATCCAGGAGCCAAAAATAATGGTGAGGATCATCGAAGGCCAGCCGATCGCGTACCACAATCTCTTCTGCATGATCTTGAATTGCTTCGAGAGAATTCCTTTTTCAGGTTCCTGTTTCAGATCCGCTTCCACATGATAGATGAGCAATCGAGGCATGTAGAACAACGCCGCGAACCACGTGATGACGAAGATGACGTGCAGCGCCTTGATGTAAACGTAATATTCCATGCTGTAAAGATAGTTCTTGGAAGGGGGATTACAGATTTTCTACGGACATCCACGGATTACGGATGTAGACGGATTTACAGATACAAACTGGGAACTTTGTATATCTGTTTGAATCTGTAATCTGTAATCTCCGTAAAAATCAGTAATCCACCCCCTTTTCGTACTTTTGCGCCCTATGGAATCGACCCGCCAGTTGAAGTTCGCGCGACTCGTTCAGAAGGAGATGGCTGAAATTTTTCAGGCGGAAACGCGTGGACTTTTCGGCAATGTCATGATCACGGTGACGCTTGTTCGTGTGAGCCCTGATCTCGGTGTGGCGAAAGTTTACGTGAGCCTTTTCCCGGTAAAAGAAAAAGAAGCGTTGCTCGCGAAGATCAAAGAACATACGCCTGAAATACGCCGCATGCTCGGTACGCGTATCCGTCACCAGGTGCGCGTGATCCCCGAACTCATTTTTTACCTCGACGATTCGCTTGATTATGCCGAACGCATCAATGAACTCCTGAAAAAATAATTTCCTTCCGCTTACATGCACTACGATCCGATCAAACGTTCACTCGGTAACGTCTTCAACAAAACGCCATTCCTCCGGAAAGTTTTTTATAAACTGCTCGATCTGCTCATGCTGCGTTCCTGGCACATTCACCGTGAACTCCGCGCGTGGAAAAAAGGTAAACCGGATGATGTCATGATCCTTGATGCAGGTTCGGGCTATGGTCAGCATACATACTATCTCGCCGGCATGAATCCGAAGTGGAAGATCTACGCGGTTGATGTGAAAGATGAACAGGTGGCGGATTGTAATAATTTTTTCAAACGTGTCGGAAAAACGAATGTGGAATTCGCAGTCGCCGATCTCACCACTTTCAAAAGAGAGAATACGTATGATCTCGCGTTGTCTGTGGATGTGATGGAACATATTCTCGAAGACGTGCTCGTGTTTGAGAATATCTGCGCTTCACTCAAAAAAGGAGGAATGCTGCTCGTGTCTACTCCTTCGGACCAGGGCGGTTCCGATGTGCATGGCGAAGGAGAAGGAAGTTTCATCGAAGAGCATGTGCGTGACGGATATAACATCAAAGAGATCGAGGAGAAAATGAAGAAAGCCGGTTTCTCGAAAGTGGAAGCGCTTTATTCCTACGGAACACCGGGAAAAATTTCCTGGAGAATTTCCATGAAATGGCCGATCCAGTTGCTCGGCGTCTCCAAAATATTCTTCATCATCATTCCGTTCTATTACATCATCTTCTACCCATTCGCATATATCCTGAACTGGATCGACGTGAGCACGCATCACAAAACAGGAACAGGGCTCATCGTGAAAGCCTGGAAATAATGTGCTGATTTTCTGATGAGATGATGTGCTGATTATTTGAACTGAAAAGGCCAAACGTTCAGCAATTGCTATCTTCATTGTCACATTAGCAGATCGGAAATCAGCACATCATGAATCTTCGTTTCTTCATAGCACGCCGTTATTTGTTCTCGCGGAAATCGCACAGCGCGATCAACGTGGTGACGGGAATTTCTGTGGCTTGCGTGGGAATCGTGACTGCGGCACTCATCGTGATCATGAGCATCATGAATGGATTGTCGGATCTCGTTGAATCACTTTACAATTCTTTTTACCCGGATGTGCGCATCACGCCTGTGAAAGGAAAAGTCTTTGCGTTCGATCCTGCTGTGGTGGAAGAGATCAGGAAAATGCCGGGCGTGGCGTGGTACACCGAGATCGTGGATGAGAATGTGCTTATTGAATGCGAAGATCAGCAGTTGATCGTCACGATGCGCGGTGTGGAAGACGATTATGCAACGTATACACGTTTCGACACCACGATCAAATACGGGAAATATGATCTCCACAGGAACGGAGGCATTTCCACAGTGGCCGGACAGGCGATCGCCACGAAGATGAATCTGAAGGACGGTTCGGAATTACAACTGTTCGTTCCCAAACGCGACAGGAATCTCACGGTCGACATGAGCAACCTGGATGAAGAGCCATTCAACAGATCAATTGCCATTGTGAGCGGCCTTTATGGAGTGAGTGCCGACTTCGACGACAAGTATGTCTTTCTCCCGATAACAGAAGTGCGGAAGCTCATGGATTACAGCAATGAATGTACAAGCGTGGCAATCGGCCTGAAGAAAGATGCGGATGTGGATGCAACGATCGCTGCCATAAAAAAGATCTCAGGAACAAACTGCCTCGTGCAAAGCCGTTACCAGCAAAATCAGTTGTTGTTCGAAACATTGAAATCGGAAAAAGCATGGAGCTTCATCATCCTGCTTTTTATTTTATTCATCGCCACATTCAATACGATCGGTTCACTCACACTGCTCATCATTGAAAAGAAGAAAGACATCGGCATTCTCTGGAGCATGGGAACGGATCCGTCGCGGATAAGAGGAATATTCTTTCTCGAAGGATTATTGATCTCCG
>DATJEX010000338.1:0-3601 GCA_035496135.1 Bacteroidia bacterium | reverse complement strand
GAAACCGATCCGGATAAAAATGTCCCGGAAAATTCTCCGGGACATTTTTATTTATTCTTTTACCAGGCTGAACCTGCTGAATAAGCAGGAATCCATCCTGAAAGTAATTTTCCTTTCGATCACATGTGGAATGCAACACCGAAAGTGGAAATGCCTGTAGAAAGATCGAGGAACAATCCGGCCCTGTCATTGAGATGGTATTCTGTGCCGATGTGTCCATCGAAATACATGCCGCTTGTACTGTGACTCACTACGGTTGTTTCTCCATAGTAACCGCTTTCCCAAACCGTGTTGCGGAATGCGAATCCGAGAGAACCTGCCAGGTAGAAATCCCATTTCGGACTTGCACCGAGGATCTCATCAAAATAGTAAGTGCCTTTTACACCAACAGGAACCGTGGTGGAACGATACCAGTAATTCTTGTAAGGATAATTCGGTCCGCCCCAATAATAATCGTTACGGTAGGTATAAGCCGTAATGAACGGAGCGAGCGTAAAATTCCGCGCCACGTCAAATTCAAAGTCGGCATGGAATACAGGCATGGAATGGCCTACATATCCATAGTATCCGACTCCCAATCCGAGATTAAGTGCACGGTACGATTCAGATCCGTCGGTGTCCTTTTTGTCTTTTTTATCCTTCGCAAGGAGATCGCTGCTGAACATCGTCAGCAAGACAAGCGATGTAAGAATGATCTTTTTCATGATCGTGTGTATTGATTGATGTACTGTTTTATTTTTCTGTTATTGTTCATTCCGGCAACTACACCGGATGATAACTTTTCATTTTTATACCCGGAAAAAACTGCTCGGTCAGATCCGGCCAATAACTTTTAAATCCGGATTCTTTAATATTAATTGACAGAACAAAAATGGATGCATTTGCATCGAATACCTTTGACCGCGGTCAATCTTCACAATGATTGATCACACAATGTTCAGCACACATGACAAGGAAAATTCAGCGCAATGATCGCAGCGTACAGACAAAAAAAAGCCCCGTAGGTTTTACGGGACTTGAATTTTGATTCTGAAAACTGTCAGCACACTTTATAAACCCAATGATGCGGATCTTCAATTCTTCCGCGGCGGATGTTATCGAGCGCTTTGCCGACTTTCTTCGAGAATGATTTGTCGGTGAGTGGTGGAAGCTGGTAATCTTTTCCTTCGAGGCCGATATTGGAAATGTGCGCGATGGTCGCTGCCGTTCCTGTTCCGAATGCTTCGGTGAGTTTTCCGCTCTTCAATCCTTCTTCCACTTCTTTGATCTCCACTCTTCTTTCTTCCACCGGAAAATTCCAGTCGCGCGCGAGTGTGAGCACACTATCACGCGTGATCCCCGCGAGGATCGTATCGCCCAGCGCAGGTGTGATCAGTTTGCCGTCGATGACAAACATGAGATTCATTGTTCCGCTTTCTTCCACGTATTTATGCTCACGTCCGTCGGTCCAGATCAACTGATCGTATCCTTCTCTTTTCGCGAGTGCGGATGGATAAAGTGAGCGTCCGTAATTTCCGGAAGCTTTCACATAACCAACTCCGCCTTCCACCGCACGGAAATAGGATTTTTCCACACGCACTTTCAGCGGATGATCATAATACGCCCCAACCGGTGAGGCGATGATGAGGAACATGTAACTGTCGGAAGGTTTTACGCCGATGTAATCATCAGTGGCAATGAGGAACGGGCGAACATACAGTGAACGTCCGTCGCCGGCAGGAACCCAGTTCTGATCGAGGCGCAGCAATTCCGTCAATCCTTCCATGAAAATTTCTTCCGGAACTTCCGGCATGGCCATTCGCACAGCGGAAACATTCAACCGTTTCTGATTCTCGATCGGGCGGAACAACAGCACATCGGCGTTATCGGAGCGATAGGCTTTCATTCCTTCGAAAATGGATTGACCGTAATGCATCACGGAAGAAGCAGGACTGAGATTCAATTCTCCATACGGGCGGATACGCGGGCGAACCCATTTCCCTTCGTGATATTCGGCGAGGAACATGTGATCGGAGAACACCTTTCCAAACGGAAGATTATTGATGTCGAGCCCCGGAAGGCGGGAGTGTGCCGTTTTCTGGACATCCAATTTGATGGTGGCGGTACTCATAAAATCTTTTTTAGAGGTATTTTTTCAGGGGCTGTTACAGACAAATATGCCAATTATATTCTGGAAAAGGCGCTCTTGCTGCAGGTATTCGACCGGGACGGTTTTAAGAGGGATAAAAGGCTTATTTTTATGTGCAATGAAGAGAACACTGCTTTATACGGCGCTACTCCTCGTAATGTTCACCTCCGGATGCAGCGGCTGCAAACATCTTGGCAAAGACAAGAAATACGCTCCCTGTCATTGCGACCAGGTGAGTTGATATACTTTTCACCGGTCAGATCCCGTTCTATTCCAATCAACATTCTTCCTATGAAAAAATTGTTTTTTTCCGCTCTCCTCTGCCCGACTCTATTTCTCGCCTCCTGTGGCGGATCGAAAGACGCCGGCTGTACGTATGACGACAAAACGATCGCCGCGCATGTCGTCAGTATCATTCCTTCTGCTGATGGTGAATCGGCCGAAATCTATTTCACGGTCAGAACTTCTTCCGGCGGAATAGATACGATCACGTTCAGTCAGCAATTCGGAGCTCCGGCTTACCCGGAAGACCTGAACGAACTGGATGTGCACGCCGGCGATTCGCTCAAATGCACGCACCGGGTGAAAACTTCAGGAAACTGTGATCCGGAATTATTTGTGCTCACACGTGAGAAGTATTGACTCCTGCGAAATACAAGTAGTGCGGATCTAAGAAATACAGATCCTACAGCTGTTGATCTTCAATTAGATCTTCCTTTTCTTCATGAATCGTTTTCCAACAACTACTTTTACCGAATGGCTATCATAAACGCAAAGGGAATTGTCAAATCGTATTCGGATCTGAATGTGCTGAAAGGGATCGATCTTGAAATTCATAAAGGCGAGATCGTTTCCATTGTTGGAGCATCCGGTGCGGGAAAGACAACACTGCTCACTATTCTCGGAACACTCGATCGTGATTACAGTGGTTTGCTCGAGATCGATGGGACAGATGTGCAGAAACTTTCATCGAGGAATATGTCTGACTTCCGTAATAAGAAGATCGGTTTTGTTTTTCAGTTCCATCATTTGCTTCCTGAATTCACCGCGCTTGAAAATGTGTGCATGCCTGCTTTCATCCAGGGCGTTTCCAAAAAAGATGCGGAAGTGAAAGCAAAAGCATTGCTTGAAAAACTCGGCGTGGCCGATCGTGCTGCTCATCGTCCTTCGGAATTATCGGGAGGAGAACAGCAGCGTGTGGCCGTTGCACGTGCATTGATCAATGATCCGGTTGTGATCTTTGCCGATGAGCCTTCCGGGAATCTCGATTCCACCACTTCACAAAGCCTGCATCAGTTATTCTTCGATCTGCGTAAAGACCTCACGCAGACTTTTGTCATCGTCACGCACAATGAGCAACTCGCGCTGATGGCCGACCGGAAGTTCACGATCCGGGATGGAATAATTCAGTGATTCAAGTTTCAAGTTTCAAGTTTCAAGTTTCAAGTTTCAAGTTTCAAGTTTCAAGTTTCA
>DATJEX010000337.1:0-8928 GCA_035496135.1 Bacteroidia bacterium | reverse complement strand
CTTCTTCAGGTATTCCGCGAATTGTTCCAGCACGGCAACAGATGAATTTTCGATGACAGCGGAATTGGAAGAGAAATTAATGTCGTTGATCGTGTACGCATCACCCACTTTAAGTTTCGTCACTTTCATCGGTGGCAGCGGAACCGAAGTCGCAGTGAAAGTTTGCTTCGTGGAAACAACCGTTGAAATGAAAGCAGCGGAATCTTTTGTGACGGAAACAACAAAATCATGTTGCGCTCCGACTTTGATCGCCGCGGCGAAACTTCCCAACACCGTATCCACGACTGCTTTGTGAACTTCTTTCGTCACCGCATCTTTCACCTGCACTTCTACATTTCCTGTCAATTGATTTCCGTATTGATCGGTGAGATCTCCCTTGAGAATCACCACAGCTTCCGGACGCGCTTCCTTGTACAATTCAAATTGATACACATCCCACCCTCCTATTCTTCCGTTGATCTGGGAATTGGAACAGAAAAATCCTGTCGTCGCATCGGTACTCACAAAAAATCCGACATCATCTCCTTCGGTGTTGATCGGCAAACCGAGGTTCACCGGCTCAGCCCAGTTTCCTTTTGCATCGGCGCGCGAAAAGAAAATATCGTAACCGCCAACACCCGGATGTCCGTTCGAAGAAAAATAAAGTGTCTGGCTGTCGGAATGAATGAACGGCGATTTCTCATCGTACTGCGTATTGATCGTCGGACCCGCATTCACCGGAACGCCCCATTCACCATCGGCACCTTTATGCGTGACCCAGATATCAATTCCGCCTTGTCCACCGGGACGATTGCTCGCGAAGTACAACGTATTTCCATCAGCGGAAACAGATGGTTGTGAATCCCACCAGGTAGGATCATTCACTTTATCACCGATCGAACGGATCTCCGTCCACGCACCATCCACGCAATCGGAAGTGTAAATATCCGTGTTGTCACCATCAGCAGTTGCCTTGGTGATCGTGTAAAACAAATGTTTGTTGTCGATGGTGAGTGTTGGTCCGCCTTCATTCGCATTCCTGTTGAAGGGATCATCCATACTTTCTCCCACATCGAATTGTCCGTTCGACTGCTTCGTGCTTTTTGTAAAAACTTCGCGGAATTGATCCGTGTGCCACGCTTGCCCCATGTCATCAAGCGGAAGTTTCCGGATATAAAGCGCTATGGTATTATCCGGCGAAACGATCGCGAGATATTCATCCTTGTCGGTGCAAATTCCAGGAACAGGAGTCGGATTGAACGGATGAACATTCTTCTTGATGTCGACATAGAATTTACACCACGTGAGCATTTCTGTCGCCTGGCCGGAGAAGAATTCATAATTGTCGCCGAGTTTTTTCGGATCGTCCGTCTGGTAATCCTGGTATTTTTTCAGGTAGATGGAAGCATTCGCGTAATCTTCCTGCAGATAATATTGTGTTCCGAGTTGATACAACGGTTCAGCACCGATGTCAGGGCATGCATCCACCGCCGCTTTGAGATAAGGGATCGCACCCGGGTAATTTCCCTCATCACCGTCCGCCTTCGCCTTGATCATGATCATCTTCGCGTAAGCAAGATTCGCATCGGCCCAGTTCGGTTCCGCTTTCAACGCTTCTTCGAGAAATGCTTTGCGCTCATCCCAATTATATTTTTTCTTGTCTTTCGATTTATCAAAAGCTTTCTGTGCATCCGCGTCATCCGGGGGCGGACATGTACTCGCACTGGCATCATCTGATTGCGCGCGCATCTTCATCGGAACGATCAGTCCGAGAAATGCGAAAAGAAAAACGATCGGGAGATGTCTCATATGTTCTTTAATGTATAACGAAACCTGTGCCAAAATGGTACACACCTCACCCCATTACCACTTTCCAATGAGAAGGTGTAAGGAGATGAAGTGCTATTTGCAGATCGCATCATGTTTATCCTGCGCCGTTTTTACTGCGCTGTTGTACGTATTATCAGCGGTCGTGCATGATTTGGTGTACGCATCGTCCGCAGCTTTTCGTGCCAGGTCCGCAGCCTTTTTATTGGCGATCTTCTGGATCGGGTTGGTGGAAGAATTCTCCTGCTTGAGTGCGGCAGCGTACGCGGCATTTTTTGCATCGAGTGCTGTTTTCTTCGTCGCGTCACGCACCGTCGCAGCATTCTGAGTCGCCGTTGCAAGATCCTGGTCGGCCTGCACACATGCTTTGTTGATGCCAACATTCTTCAAACTATCGGCTTTATCCTTGACGAGATCCGTTACCTGGTTCTTCAGATCATCCATCATGTTTCCGCCCGCTTCCTTCAGACTTGTTTTCACTGTCGGATTGGTGACGGTTCCTCCGAACAATGCAGAGACATTCACCATGTCACCGAGCTTGAATGGAATTCCTTTTGCGGTGACGGATGAAACCATTCCGTCGAGCGCCGAATTCACCGGCCCGAATTCTGTCCTCGGGATCGACATGTCCATCACGTAACTGATGGATTGATCGACGCCGGTCGATCCGCCGATCTTGCCTGTGGATTTTCCTGCTTTGAAATCGAATGGTTCGGTAGAAACAGCGCCGTTCACGATCTTGAAACTGACGAGATTCAGATCGTTGAGTGTAACGTTGGAGAATTTTTTCATCTTGAGCGCTTCATCGAGTTTCTTCAATGGTTCAAATCCGCTCACGACGACCTGCTTCGTACTCAGTGTTCCCTGTCCGTTGATGGAAGTCTGGATCGGCATCATCGCCTGGTCGAGATCGCTCTTGAAATTCAGCGACGAAGAAAATTTTCCCGTCGTGTACTTCGCAACCGGCGCAAGTTTAGCAACAGTGTTGAAATATTTGAACGTTTGCTGAATGTCGAAATCGGTGATGTTCATATTCAGGTCCACATTCGGAACATTCGACGCGGTTGAATATTTTCCATTGAGCAGCATGCTTCCTCCCATCAAACTCATCCTGAGCTGGCTCACGTCAACCACTTTGTCTTTGATCGTCACTTTCCCGGAGACATTGTCAATGTTGATGTCTTCGTAGATCAATTTGGTGATCGTAGAATTCAGTGTGAAATTGATATTTCCCGGAACGTCGATCACGGCCATTGCCGCAGTATCCGCCGGAGCAGGCGTTGCACCTGATGCTGTTTCATCACTGCCCATGAATTGATTCAGGTCCATCATTTGAGAACTGAAATCAAATGTTCCGGTCAGCAGGGAATCTTTCAGGAAATACGTGATCATGTTATCGATCCTTCCGGTAGCATGCATATCGTTCTTTCCGATCTTGCCATCGAAGTTGCTGAGCGTGACATATTGCGGAGTGAAATTCATTTTCATATCCGTGATGTTCATGTCATACGGCAATGATTTTGTTTTGTAGAGCATGTTCGAGATCGCCGCGCTGCCACTGCAATTGAACTGATCGTATTGCTCATGCTCGATCTGCGAATATTTTCCTTTCATCGTGATATCCGCGCTGACTTTTCCGTTCAGCTGATCATCTTTCGAAAGCGGCATTACATCTTTCATGGTCGCGAGATCAATGTTGCATTTCAGCGTGCCATCAAGGCTTGCATCGGAAACAGGGGTCGCCACGTGTAATGTCGCGTCGATCGGATTTCCGCCAAAGTCAACATGGAATTTATTCACGTCGATCTTTGTCGCATCCGGGTCTCCGGAAGCATCATCGATGTTGCAATCCACATTGATACCACTGATGGATTTCGGCACGCCCGGGTATTGCACCATTGCATCGGCAATATTGAATTTCAAACCGAATCCCGGCATTTTATTCTGTTTCTCGCTGTACAATCCTTTCAGGTAAGCGGTGAAAGAAAGTTTGCCGGCAGTTTTCACGTTCGCGAAATCAGTTGTGTATGCACCGGGAATGAGTGAAAGAAAATTCCTGAAATCACTTTGCTTCGCGTTGAAGGAAAGATCCATGTTGTAATCGTCACCCGGCATGGCAAAAAATCCGTTGAGCCCGATGCCAAGTTCATTAAGCGTGATGTCATTATCCTTGAATGTGAATTTCCAGTTCACCATATCCATGTCAAGCGCGGCTTTCGCAACCGTCTTCACTTGTTTCAGGTAGGTCATTCCACCGTACTCCAGCGTGAACTTATCGATGTTCAGGTCATTTTTCATCTCGAAATTATCCTGCGTGAAATCACCCGAGAGTTCATAATTCATCTTATCCATCTTCGTCATCACACCAAGTGACGCGTCATCATACACAATATATCCGTCGGTGATCTTCAGTTTCTTAAGCGCGAGTTTGAATTTCGTCGGCGTTGTGGCTGCTGCAGCCGTCGTATCGGGTTTGGTGATATCATAATTCGCTTTGCCGTCCTTGAGCACTCTCACGTTGATGCGGGGTTTGTCGAGAAGGATCGAATTCACTTTGTACTGATCGCCCATGATCACGCTCCAGATATTCAGGTCGAGATCCATCTCGGGAATATTCGCGAGCGTGTCTTTCGCGAAATCATCCTTGCCGATCACTTTCACATCGTGAATGGAAAAACGGAAAGACGGAAAACTGCTGATGAGGGTGAGATCGAAATCGCCCCACGAGACCGTCGCGTTCACATTATCATTCACTTCCTTCTTGACGAACTCGATGATCTTGTCCTTGAAAACGAACGGAAGAATGATCGCGGTGATCAGCAACACGAGAAATGTGATGCCGGTCCATTTGAAAATTCTTCTCGCAAGGCTCTTCTTTTTTTTAGGCAGTTTGGTCTCAGACATAATTGGAATATTTGATTATAAATATAGCGGTTTGACTGCCTTGATTTATTGGGAAAAAGTTAACAGTTGAAAAAAGAGCAAGGATGAAGGAAGATGGAACAAGGATGAATATCCCATGGTGACAATCAATAAGAATTGTGGCAATGGAATGAAGGATCCTTCTTCCATCCTCCATCTTCTATGTTCCGATGGAGTGCTGACGCAGCAAATGATCCATCAGCACGATCGCGCACATCGCTTCCACGATCGGGACCGCACGCGGCACCACGCACGGATCGTGTCTTCCTTTTCCCATCATTTCCACAGGTTGGCCTTTCGCATTCACTGTTCGCTGCTTCTGAATGATCGTGGCGACCGGCTTGAACGCGACGCGGAAAAAAATATCTTCTCCGTTACTGATGCCGCCCTGGATCCCGCCGGAATGATTGGTGAGCGTGGTGATGCTTTTTTTACCCGTCCCGGGAATAAAAACATCATTGTGTTCCGAACCTTTCATTTCTGTTCCCGCAAAACCGGAACCGATCTCGAATCCTTTCACGGCATTGATCGACAACATTGCTTTTCCAAGATCGGCATGCAACTTATCAAACACGGGCTCTCCCAATCCGGCAGGAACACTCTTCGCGACACAACTCACCACTCCGCCGATCGTATCACCGGCTTTCCTGGTTTGTTCAATGAACGTGATCATTTCTTCCGCGAGTTTCTCGTCGGGACAACGAACAATATTTTTTTCTGCTGATAAAAGGTCAAGGTGGGTGTAAGGCGTTTCCAATTTGATCTTCCCGACCTGTGAGACATATGCTTTGATGGAAATGCCATTCTGCGCGAGAAATAATTTCGCGATCGCACCCACCACCACTCTTGCCGCAGTTTCGCGGGCGGACGAACGTCCACCACCACGGTAATCGCGGAAACCATATTTAGCGTCGTAGGTAAAATCGGCGTGCGACGGTCGATACACATCTTTCAACGTGTCATAATCTTTCGAACGCGCATCCGTATTGCGAATGATGAACCCGATGCTCGTACCAGTGGTCTTTCCTTCGAAGATGCCGGAAAGGAATTCCACTTCATCATCTTCCTTGCGCTGCGTCACGATGTGTGATTGCCCCGGGCGTCTTCTCCGCATTTCATAACGCACAAATTCAAGATCAATGTTTATTCCCGGGGGACAACCATCGATCACCCCACCTATCGCCGGTCCATGCGACTCACCAAAAGTTGTTAAACGGAAAAGTGTTCCGAAAGAGTTGCCTGCCATCAGCGCAAAAATAGCTACTTTCACGCTGCCCCGTCCCGGAAAAAGATCGAGCATTTCATTCTCAGATGAGAACAACCAGAATGTGTATCGGGTCAAAAAAATTTATTAAAGGATTTTTTCTCTTCCTTTTATTTTTCATTGCAGGGCAACAGGTCTTTGCTCAGGATTCCCTTTTGCCGAAGAAAAAAAATACGTTCAAGCCTGCCTTCGATTTCGATCAGCGATTTTCTTTCATCCGGAAAAAAGAAGTGAACATCTGGGGTGCGCGCGCCGGCGTTCTCATCAATGATAAATTCAAAGTAGGAATAGGCGCGTATTTCCTGAAAGATAAATTGAAAAGTATCGCCATCGATTCCGGCGGAGCTCCCCTCTATCATGCCACGCGCGATCTTTATTTCGGAACGCTTTACTATGAATATTTCCTGTTCCGCTTCAAATTCGTTGAATTCAGTATTCCGCTGGAAGCTGGCGGAGGTAAATCCGTTTTTCTCGTGTATGATAACGCGACGGGTGTTCAGGTGAATCGCACCGTGAAATTCTTCCTTCCAACAGGTGCTGGACTTTCGCTGTCGTTCAAACTTCCACCGATCGGAAAATTCAAACCGACAAGATGGTTCGGCATAAATTTTCTCGCCGGTTACCGTTACTGCGCTTTCCAGGGAAAATTCGAGAATATTTTTCCGCATCGCTTCGAAACGGATTACAACGGACCGTTCTGGTCGGTGAGCGGTGCGATCTTTCTTGATCGTGTCTCGGATGATACGAAGGAGTGGAAAATGAAGCGGAGAGAAAAAAAACAGGCGGCCGCTCTACAGCAGTAAGCAGCGGGTGAATTCATTTCTTCAACTGAATTCAAATCCGCATCTTTGAATTCAGATTTCCATGCGAAAATTACTCATCAAAAATATCGAATCGCTCGTCCAGGTCCGTGAAAAAGATCCGGGAACGTTGAAAGGTTCTGCTATGGGAGAACTTCCTTCCATTTCCAACGCGTGGCTTGCTGCTGACGACGGGATCATTTCCGCTTACGGCAGCATGGATGAATTCCCCGGCATCACGGATTGGTCGGGACTCGACGTGATCGATGCGGAAGAAGGAACATTGTTGCCCACGTTCTGCGATTCGCACACGCATCTTGTGTACGCGGGCAATCGCGAAGGAGAATTCGTTGATCGGATCCGCGGACTTTCTTACGAGGAGATCGCAAAGCGTGGTGGAGGAATCCTGAATTCTGCGAATAAACTCCGCGCTGCTTCGGAAGATGAATTGTTTGAACAGACATTGGAGCGTTTCAACGAAGTCATTTCACTCGGAACCGGCGCGATCGAAATAAAAAGCGGTTACGGCCTTGACCTGGAAAGTGAATTGAAAATGCTGCGCGTGATCCGCCGTCTGAAAGAACTCGGAAGAATTCCGGTCAAAGCAACGTTCCTCGGTGCGCATGCTGTTCCTGCTGAATTCAAGAACAATAAAGACGGTTATATCAAACTGCTCATTGACGAAATGATGCCCGCCATCGCGAAAGAAAAATTGGCGGAGTACTGCGATATTTTCTGCGAAAGGAATTATTTCACACCCGAAGACACGATCAGAATTCTTGAAGCCGGAAAGAAAAACGGAATGACGCCGAAAGT
This sequence comes from Bacteroidia bacterium, assembly GCA_035496135.1. Taxonomy (GTDB): domain Bacteria; phylum Bacteroidota; class Bacteroidia; order Palsa-965; family Palsa-965. The sequence goes on along the minus strand of DATJEX010000337.1, from coordinate 1,320 downwards.
TCACGCCAATCAGCTGAGTCATTCGGGCGGCGTGCAGGCCGGTGTGAAATGCGGCGCGATCTCCGTCGATCATCTTGAATTTCTCGATGACGAAGATATTTCCGCGCTGAAAAATTCCAGCACCATCCCTACTCTTCTTCCCGGGGCACAATTCTTTCTCGGATTACAACATCCCCCGGCAAGAAAAATGATCGACGCAGGATTGCCAGTTGCTGTTGCCAGTGATTTCAATCCAGGAAGTTGCCCGTCAGGAAATATGATGCAGATGGTTTCGCTCTGCTGCATCAATTACAGAATGACCCCGGAAGAAGCCTTCAACGCGGCGACGATCAATTCGGCAGCGGCGATGGATGTTTCCAGGACGCACGGAAGTATCACGGTTGGAAAAACGGCGAGTTTTATTCTGACGAAGAAAATTTCTTCGCTTGGGTTTCTTCCTTATTCATTCGGAAGCCACCTGATCGACAAAGTAATTGTGGCGGGGAAAGTGAATTGAATTTGACTCATCCAGGTCGATCAGCCTTTACATTAAAATCGAATAATGAATTTAGCTCGTTTAGCGGTTCATAATTCCGTGCCCTGTCCGTAGTTCGTACCCAATGAGTAACTTCGTCCATCAAATTATCATCCGATATGAAACAGATCATCGAATGCGTTCCCAATTTTTCTGAAGGAAAAGATCTTCACATCATCAAACAGATCACCGACGAGATCGAACATGTGGAAGGTGTGCGTTTACTCAATGTGGATCCGGGCAAAGCGACGAACAGAACGGTCGTCACTTTTGTCGGTGAACCGAACGCCGTGGTGGAAGCGGCATTCCGCGCGATCAGAAAAGCGGGTGAACTCATTGACATGAGCAAACATCACGGCGAGCATCCACGCATGGGCGCGACCGATGTTTGTCCGTTCATTCCTGTTGCAGGAATTTCCATGGAAGAAACGGCGAAGTATTCGCAGAAACTCGGCGAACGCGTTGGAAAAGAACTCGGCATTCCTGTTTATCTCTACGAAGCGGCACAACCGAACAAGAGCCGGAATAATCTTTCTGTGATCCGGGCGGGTGAATACGAAGGATATTTCAAGAAAATAAAATTACCGGAATGGAAACCTGATTTCGGTCCGGTGGAATTTGATGCGAAGCGCGGAGCAACTGTTATTGGTGCGAGAGAATTTCTTGTGGCGTACAACGTCAATCTCAACACAACTTCCACGCGTCGTGCGAATGCGATCGCGTTCGATGTGCGCGAGGCTGGACGCACGCAGAAAGATGCGAAAGGAAATCCGCTGAAAGACGCGAATGGAAATCCTGTCGTCATT
>DATJEX010000336.1:0-14762 GCA_035496135.1 Bacteroidia bacterium | reverse complement strand
GAGAAATATGTTTTTCTTTTGCCGGCAGCAGTTGCGGTGGTCACGATAATATATCTCACCTTTGCAGTGAAGGATCCCATAAAAACTCATGCATCATGAAAAATATTTTCTTCCCGCTTTTTATTTTTCTCCTCGTTTCCTGCAATGGGTCGGGTAGTGGCCCTGCACCGACGGGAGATTCCATGTCGAAGAAAGATTCTGTGAAAAAAGCATTGAGTGAAGATCTTCCTCCGCCGGATGAGATCCATCAATTCGATTGGTTCTATTCGGCATTCTCGAAAGCGCTTATCGACTGGAACGATACTTCGCTGAACATCTGCATCAATCCGCAGAGTGGTTTGTGGGTGATCGATGCCCCGGGTGCAATGCCGCACTTCACGAAAGTGATGAATGATTCGCTGCTCAAAGTGCTATTCAGAAGATCAGCGATCCCTCTTGACAAAGATCACATGATGGTCGATCCGAAACCGGAAGCATTGCCGAAGGTGGATTGCAGCAAGAAAGGATTCTATGATAAACTCGGTTGTTATACCACCGAGACGAACACCTTCAAAGAAGAAAAGATCTGGAATTACGCTTCGCTCACGCCGAAAGATGAAGACGCCGTGATCAGATCGGCCGGGACGATCACGCGCACCGTGGTGAATACCGACATCGGGAAATTTTATTTTTCACTCATTGATGGGAAATGGTACCTGACATTCCTCGATATCAGAAAGCCGTGCACTGCTTAGGGGTTTATTACTGATTGTACAGATATACATATTACAGATCATTCGTAAAATCTGTAATATGTATATCTGTACAATCAGTAATTCTCCCATGGATTATTCTGTTACTTTTGACCAAATAATTCTCCCCGATGAAAAAAGTACTGCCCCTCCTTTTCGTTTTTATTTCTACACACATTTTCGCACAGCATCTGCCGGCGCTCATTCCTTACATGAAAGACGGCAAATACGGCCTTTCAGACAGCACCAGGCGGATCATCGTTCAGCCGTTGTATGATGATATTTTGTTCGCCGACTCACTTGATTTTGTCGGTGTGGAATTGGGGGCGAAGTGGGGCATCATCGACCACCAGGGTAATGTCATCATTCCACCGCAATACGATGAGATAAATTTCGGCAGCGATTACAAATATTTTATTACCACGAATAAGAATAAATACGGCGCCGTATCACTCGATGGAAAAGTGACCATCCCCTGTGTCTATGATGAGTTTGCGGACAGGGAAGGAATGAATATCGCGTTCCGGAAAAAGAAGAAATACGGAATTGTTTCCGTGGCAACAGGTAAAGAGCTGATCCCCGCGCGATCGACCGATTGGGTGGCGGAATATTCCAATTCACTTTTTACGGTCTACAAGAATAAAACCTACACGCTGGTCAACGCCCAGGGAAAACCGATATCGCCGATGAAGTATACTTCGATAGAAACATCGGGTTACGCTTTCGTCGTCGCTTATGCACCGAATTATGCGTATGCAGATATCTATGACACCATCGGAAGACCGGTGCTCAAAAAATTCAAAGGAAGTGTTTCCTGCGCGGTGGATTCACTCATCAGTCTCGCTGGTTATGGAAATGATGGTTATGATGACGGACCAATGATCTATTCTGTCACCGGAAGAAAAATATTTCCTGTAGGACTTACTTCTGTTGACGGAGAAGCATTGTGTGCCGGAGATTCACTTCCATTTGTTACCATAAGTAAAGAAGATACATCCAGTCAATCGGATGCTTACTATTATGATTATGGCCCAAGCTACAAGAGCGGCATCGCAACGTGGAAAGGTGATGTGATCATTCCTGCTATCTACAATGAAGCATATGTTTATCGTATCGGCAACCAGGTCATGTTCTATCTCTCCACGGATACCAGCATGATGCTTACGGATACACATGGAAATACAATTCTTTCATTGAGTACCGACAGCGGATACGTGATCAATAGTTTTTATGATCATGTACTCATGGTATCGAAGAACGGGAAATACGGAAGCATGGATTACAGCGGTCACGTGATCATTCCATTCAGGTACGACGATCTGCTGTATGACGAGAAGTACGATCTCTATTATTACAAACGCCACCTCGGCTGGGGCATCATGGATGCGAAAGGAAAACCACTGACGAAAGCGATCTACAGTGAAGTCGATCAGTTCGGCGCCGACAGCACAGCCATGGTGCGCGACATTTATGGCGAATTCTGGAACCTGGTGGATCTGAAAGGAAGATTGCTGCTCAGGGATAGTGTGTATGACGATCTGTATGCCGTAACACCATTCAGCGATCCGGATTACACGTACACGGAGGATGGATATTATGGCGATGAAGGATATTATTACGGAGGTGATTATTCGTATAGCGCCCCGGTATCTTCTCACACTTCTTACTATCGTTTTGGCCACGACGGACACTTCGGTATTGTCACTTCGAAAGGCAAAGTGATCGTGCCCGATACGTGCGAAGATGTGCAGGCGTTCGGACGCGATGGATTATTCGAGATAACGAGCCGCGGAAAATATGCTTTGTGTGATTCGACAGGAAAGCATGTCACCAAATTGTATCCATACCTGGAAGATTCATACACTTTTGGAATGATCCGCATGTCGGACAAGGAATGGCAATCAGAATATGTGATCAATGAGAATGGAGATGAAGTGTACAACGATCATCGCGATACGGTTTATTACGGCTACATCAGCAGCAATGCGAAAGAGATCGTTCCACCGATCTATATTTCAGAACTTCCATCTGCGGCGTACGATGATTACGGATCTCAATTTCCTATTAGCGATACGCTGCTTTATATGATCCGGAAGGATTCGCTTATCGATGTATACGATATCAACGGACACTTTCACAAAGGACTTTCCGGAAAATACCGTTCCCTGCAAACGCTTTACGGCGAAACTCCATTGTGCCAGATCACTTCTCCGAGCGGGAAAGTGGGATTGCTGGATACAACCGGAAGAACTGTTCTTCCCGCTATTTACAATTCAATTGAACTCTTTATGCCCGATAGTCTTTACCTCGTGGCAATGGATTCGCTGGAGCATTATCATTATTTTGACAGGAAAGGAAACATCGTGAAATTCCTCGAAGTGGACAGTGCTTCCTACAGTTCGGGATACGATCACCAGATCATGGTGAACATAGGGGGAAAGAATGGTTTGATCTCTGGTGATGGAAAGACACTTATCCCGTTGAAATACGACAACATCTATGGCATCGCTCCCGGATATTATGTGGTATCAAGCGGTGACAGATCGGGAGTGCTGAATGATAAAGGAGAAGTGGTGATCCCGTTTGAGTACTACAACATCAGTGAGATGTACCAGGAAGGGCTGATCAAAGTATTCCTTACCGCTGATGATTATTCAAGCGGAAGAGTAAGGTTGATCGATCTGCACGGAACGAAATACTGGGAATAGGGCGGGTGATTACGGATTTTCTACGGAGATTACAGATTACTGATATCGCGGATTTCCGGATAAATTTCGGTGAAGAATTGAAATCCTTTTTTCTGTTCAGATCCGTAATCAGTAATCTCCGTAGAAAATCCGTAATCCCCTTAAATAGTTTTGTTTCCCGCCAGTAAAGACTGCTGGACCTTTTTCATTCTTCGCTTTCTCGTTTCTTCCTGTTTGGCGGTGTTGAGCAGCAGCACCATTTCCTTTTTGTAGGTGAAGGCGAGCGAATCGAAATGTGTCTTTGCTTTTTTATTTTTCGAAAGCCATGTTTTGAGATCCGCAGGAACGTCCAGTTTGCGCGATGAGATCTCCACCGATCTTTTGAGGCTCATTTTTCCGGCAGCGTCTATCTTTACCGCTTCTTTGATATAGTCGGCGAGCTTTTTTCCATTCACCTCTTTCCGTGAAGTGAATTTGATCACGCGGTTGTGCGCATTGTCGAAACCGTAATTGAAAAGTTTGTGCTTATCACTCATTTCCGCGCCGCGATAGAAAACGAACGAGACATGGTTTTTGAATCCCCACAGTCCCATCATGAGTTTGTTCTTCTCGAATGCGGGTCCCCATTTCCATCCTTCTTTGATGGTCGGATCGGTTTTGTGAATGAGCGCGCGGATCGTATTCACGATCTCTTTTGTTTCGCCGTCGAACTTTGCGAAGGCGAGGTCGATCTTTTTGGAAGCGTTTGTCATTTTAGTTTCAGGTCAAATGGATTTCTTCTGCCGTCAAAAATGGTGATGATGAGAATATCGTGTTTCAGAATTTCATAATAGATGAGAAAGTGGTCTACGTATGTTATCCGGATAGCAGGATCATCGGTCTTTTTCCCAATAGAACTGTTGTCGCAAATAAGGGCAAGGCAATCGTCGATCTTTTGAGCGAGTTCATTACTATAAGAAGGGCTTTGATTGTGTTCTGTCCAGAATTCAAGAATTGCGATCAACTCAGCCTTTGCCCGCTTTGTCCATCTCAGCGTTTTAGCCATTTAGAAAGCTCTTTTTGCAGTTCCTCGTGACTGATGGTTTCTCCCTTCTGGTATTCTGCCCGTGCTTCGCTGATCATATTTTTTTCTTTGGCTGAAAGCATGTGAACTTCACTGGCGCTGTCAAGAACTTTATACACCACGTTCAGGACCTCATCATCTTCGGTATGAGCGATCTTGCTTACGATCACTTTTTTGAATTCATTTCTGGTCATTGTATTCTGATTTGGAATAGAATTACAAGTTATAAAATATCAGTCGGAGTTCAATGAACCGAATGAAATTGGTTCCTGAAATAATTGACAAACTTGCGTATCTTTTGAGTGATCGAACGTTGTTACGACAGGCCAGAATATTCACCCCGATGCGTTTCCATTTCATCCTTGTTTTGTTTTTGCTTTTTTCCGTCCCCGGATCTTCTCAACGCTTGCCGTATCTCGTCCCGTTCCGCGATGGAACAAAATGGGGATTGGCCGATACGACAAAGAAAATCGTTGTCCCCTGTCAATACGACGCCATCTTCATCTGCGATACTTCTTTTTTCTGTTTCAATCTGAACGGGAAAAAAGGTGTGATCAATGATTCCGGGAGAGTGATCATTCCGGCTGAGTATGATGATGTGAATTTTGAAAAGCAATGGATCATGCTTTATGCGGATTACAAATATGGACTTGCGGATAAAAACGGGAAAGTCATTCTTCCTTTGAATTACGAGCATATTCAGCTCAGTTACTATTCCGATTCACGCGCGTATGTTAGTTTGAACGTACACCAGGGACTTGTTGAATTGCCGTCCGGGAAAGAAATAATTCCGTGCGCATACGACTGGATCGACGATTACACCAGAACATATTTTGTGAATATTCATAAAAATGAAGGACGGGATGAACTGAAAGGAGCGTACAATTCGCGGGGAAAACTTATCGTACCCGTGATCTATGAATACCTGCAATATGGTTATGCCGATTACAGAAGCGGCGAATACGATTCATCACTTTTGGTGGCGAATGATGGTAAGACGGAATTTGTATACGATACTTCAGGGGCACTTCTGTTCTCCAAGAAAGGAGTAAGTTTTGAAGCGAGGAGAGACTCTCTTTTCATTGTCTATGATAAAAAAGGAACATGTGTTGAAACGGGGAAGGGTGTCATCCTGCTTCCTTCGAAGAATGAAGAAATTGAATGGTACGATTGCACCACATCGGATTATGCACGAGTGTACAATCGGAAAACAAAGAAATACGGGATCACCGCGCTTAACGGGAGACGAGTCACTCCGGCCGTACACGATGATGCATGGCTGGAATGTTCTTCCGATAACGTTCCCCGGTTCCTGGTCACGGATAAGAATCATCAGTGGCTGATCGATTCCACGGAAAATATTCTATTTGATCTCGGAATTGATTCGGTGAATGAAGCGACCCTGTTCGATGAATATGTCATTTACCGGAAGAACGGTTTGGTTGGCTGCAGTTCCTGGTCCGGAAAAGAAATTATCCCGTTTCAATATGATGATCTCGGTTATGATGAGAACACGAATCAATTCGTCTATTCTGTGAATGGGAAATGGGGATTGATGGATTCGACCGGCGCGAAGATGTTTGCACCGAAATTCCATTTCATCTACCCGGTCGATGGAGAATATGCAATGGTGAACGACGGCACGAATAATAAAATGAATCCCGACAATCTCATTTCCGTGGATGGAACCTTATTATTTACTCCCGGTGAATTTGATTCGATCATCAACAATCTTCATATGTACAGAGATTACCAGGTTGTGAATTACAAACACGGTCATGGTGTAATTTCTTCTGACGGAAAAATGATCGTGAAGGATACGTTCGATATGATCGCTCCTGCACCATTCGGATATTTTGCGGTGAAGAATAACATGTTCATGTGTTTGGATTCGACCGGGAAACGACTATCGCATTACCTGAACATCGAGTATGCGAAGAACTACTATTACAATTATCCTACGTTTCTTCCCGAGCAGGAGGCTGGCTCTTCTATCTCATCAGACCTTTATTATGTAAGAAGCCGGAGTGGATATGGTTTTGTCAATATGAATGGAAAAGAGATCGTTCCTCCGGACTACGAGAATGTTTTCAGCGAGTATCCCAGTCGAAGGTATAATTACAATGATTTTTATGGAGGATACGACCAGAGCAGGAATGTGGCCGCTGGCGACAGTGAATTATTCATGTTGCGTAAGGACGGAAAACTGGATGTTTATTTGTATTCCGGTAAAAAGCTGGAAGGAATTTCAGGAAAATCGTTTTACCTGAAAAAACTCGATCCCCGAATGGACCTTTTTATTTTCGGAGATAAGGGAACAGCGTATACTGCGGGTGGCCTTCGCCGTTTTGGGTTAATGGACAGCACGGGCAAGATCGTTCTTCAGAAATATTATCATACCATCAGGACTTGTCTCACCGATTCCAATTTGATCATTGCAAATGATTCAGCAGGCAAAATTCATTATTACGATCGCAGAGGAAATGAAACGGGTCCGCCGGAATATGATGAGGCTTATTATGGAGCGAAGATTTCGTGCGGACTTGTGCTTCGTGCAAAAAAGGGTAAATACGGTTTGATCGATAATAGCGGAAAGGTGATTGTTCCATTTGAATATGAAAGCCTTGTTGAAATTAATACTGGAGTTTTTCTTTGCCGGAAGAATGCACAATCAGGATTGATGGATGAAACCGGAAAGATACTGGTACCGATATCATACAGTTGGATCGTATCCACCACGAAACCGGGATTATTCTATACGGAGAAAGGTTACATCGACATTCACGGAACAGAATACTGGAAATAATTCCGGAATTACAGATCATCCTTCATCAGGGCATGTAATCTGTCATTCCGTAATTGGTCATTCTACCAGCAATACTTATTCTGTTCGATCAGTTTCTGCGCGATGCGCTGTCTTGCTTCTTTCACATTGAACGGATCCACTTTCGTGAAACGTTTCAATCCCATCAGCATCATGCGTTGTTCATCGCCTTCTGCGAAACTGTTGATCGCGTCTTTTCCCGCTTTATTGATACGATCGGCCGCGTCGTAAATTTCTGTACGCATCATGTCGAGTTGTATCGCGCAGTTCGCTTCGCCTTTCATCGCCACTAATTTCTCCACGCGCAGCTGCACGGATTCACACGTGTACAATTCGATAAGCATATCGGCCACATTCATCAGAATCTCCTGTTCTTTCGCCAGCTGCATCATCAGTTTCTGAACTGCAGCGCCTGCTACCATCAGGATCGCTTTCTTGAATCCGGAGATCGCACGTTTTTCTGCTGCGAATAGTGAATCATCCGGCGCACCGAAATCCGGAATGGCCATGAGCTCTCCCGCAACTTTTGTCGCAGGTCCCATCAGATCGAGTTCACCTTTCATCGCGCGTTTCAACAGCATGTCGACAATGAGCATGCGGTTGATCTCGTTCGTTCCTTCGAAAATTCTGTTGATGCGTGCATCGCGATATGCACGGTCCATGGGCGCTTCTGCGGAATAGCCCATTCCTCCGTAGATCTGCACACCTTCATCCACTACAAAATCCAGCACTTCGGATCCGTGCACTTTCAGGATCGCGGCTTCGGCGGCAAATTGTTCTGTTCCTTTGAGTTTCGCTTTGGCATAATCCATTCCTTCGGTCTGCAGGTGTTTGATTGCGTCATCAATGTTCTGCGTGGCGCGATACAAAGCGGATTCAACAGCAAAAACACGCTGTGACATCTCAGCAAGTTTGTGACGGATCGCTCCGTATTTGGAAATAGGCCTTCCGAACTGCTGACGCTCATTCGCATATTTCACCGCAGTAGTGATCGTTTCTTTACATCCACCGATAGCAGCAGCGGCGAGTTTGATCCTTCCGATGTTGAGAATATTTACGGCGATCTTGAAACCATTCTGTCTTTCGGAAAGAAGATTCTCCACCGGAACTTTACAATCATTGAAGAATACCTGGCGGGTAGAACTTCCCTTGATGCCCATTTTATGTTCTTCGGGATTCAAAGTGATTCCGCCAAAAGTTTTTTCTACAATGAACGCGGAAAGATTTTCATCCTCATCAATTTTTGCGAAGACAATGAACACGTCAGCGAATCCTCCATTCGTGATCCACATTTTCTGTCCGTTGATGAGATATGATTTTCCGTCAGGCGAAAGTTTCGCGTGTGTCTTCCCGGAGTTAGCGTCCGATCCTGAACCTGGTTCGGTCAGACAGTAACTCGCTTTCCATTCACCGGAAACCAGTTTCGGAATATATTTTTTCTTCTGCGCGTCATTTCCATAATAGAGGATCGGCAAAGTTCCGATTCCTGTGTGCGCAGAGATGGCAACAGCGAAAGAATGTCCGGCACCTACGACTTCCGTCGTGAGCATGGATGTTTTGAAATCCTTGCCGAATCCGCCGTACTCTTCGGGAATGGAAATGCCGAGCATGCCGAGTTGTGCGGCTTTATCGAGAAGCGATTGCATCAATCCTTCTTCCTGCGCGTCGATACGATCGAGGTTCGGAAAAACTTCCGCCGCAAGAAAGTCCTTGCAGGATTGTGCCATCATCAAACTTTCTTCGTCCCATTCTTCAGGAATGAAAATGTCTTTGGCGTCGGTGTCTCTGATGAGGAATTCTCCTCCTTTTAGTGCTGTGCTCATAATAGTTTCAGTTGTAGTCTAATTTACTGTTATTAATTTGTCAGACTGAGTGTTTTTCAAATGCTCTTGTCGCCTTCGGTACGCTTCGCTACTCAGTCTGACAAGAGCATTTGAAAAACGTATCGAAGGCTGACTTTAGTTAATTAATTCAAATATTCCAGCCGCGCCCTGTCCTGTTCCTACGCACATGGTTACCATTCCGTATTTCTTTTTGCGCGCCCTCAACTCATCAAAGATTTGCACGGAGAGTTTCGCACCTGAACAACCTAACGGATGACCGAGTGAGATCGCTCCGCCATTGACATTCAGAATTTCCGGATTGAGGTTCAATTCTCTTTGAACTGCTATCGATTGTGATGCAAACGCTTCGTTGAGCTCGATCAGATCAATTTGATTCAGTTTCATTCCTGCTTTGTCGAGCGCTTTCGGGATAGCCGCAACAGGACCAATTCCCATGATGCGAGGAGGAACACCTGCAGCTGCGTAACTCACCATGCGCGCGATCGGTTTTACATTTAATTCTTTCAGCATTTTTTCGCTGACCACGATGACGAATGCTGCTCCGTCGGAAGTCTGGGAAGAATTTCCGGCTGTAACACTTCCACCATCCGCAAAAACTGGTTTCAGTTTCGCGAGCGCTTCCATGCTCGTATCCGCGCGCGGGCCTTCGTCCGTGTCAAAAATTATTTCTCTCGTCTGACGTTTATTTTTTTCATCGAGATAAGTCTCTGAAATTTTGATCGGCGCAATTCCATTCTTGAATTTTCCTCCCTTGATCGCGGCGATCGCTTTTTGGTGAGAATTGTAAGCGAACTTATCCTGGTCTTCTCTCGAAACTTTGTATTCATTCGCCACGGCTTCTGCTGTCAACCCCATTCCCCAATACCAATCCGGATTTTTTGCGGCGATGTCTGCATTCGGAATGACTCTCCATCCGCCCATCGGAATAAGGCTCATGGATTCAACTCCGCCCGCGATAATAACATCAGCAAGTCCTGCGTGAATTTTTGCGCACGCTGTAGCGATGGTTTCCAATCCTGATGCACAGTAACGATTCACCGTTACTCCGGGAACTTTGTCCGTGTCGAGCGCAAGAAGAGAAATGAGTCTTCCGACATTAAGTCCCTGTTCCGCTTCAGGCATCGCGTTTCCAACGATCACGTCGTCGATTCGTTCGCGGTCGAGATTAGGAACCTGCGCTACCACTTGGCGAATGACTTGTGCGGCCAGATCATCGGGACGTAAAAAACGGAAAGCACCGCGATTTGCTTTTCCTACTGCGGATCTTAATCCTGCTATAATGTAAGCGTTCATAGTTCTTTAATTTGCTTTGCGCCTTCGCGTCTCCTCGTGCCAATGTTTCACGCCGAGTCGCCAAGTCGCTAAGATCAGTTTCTTAAAATCTTGCCACCATTTAAAATGGATTGCATTCGCTCAAGCGTTTTTTTCTCTGAACAAAGTGATAGAAAAGCTTCTCTTTCCAGATCCAATAAATATTGTTCACTCACCTGTGTTGGCTGAGAAAGATCTCCGCCACACATCACGAATGCAAGTTTCTTTGAGATGAGTGTGTCGTGTTCCGAAATGTATTTTCCGCTCTGCATGGAATTCGCGCCAACGTATGCAAGCCCGAGCGCGGATTTTCCCAATACACGAATGTCATGACGGGGAACAGGTTTGGTATAACCTTCGTCCGCCAGGCGCAACGCTTCCATTTTCGCTTCGGCGAGCAAACGGTTTCTCGACATCACCACACGGTCTTTGTTTTTTCTCAGGTAACCGAGATCGAACGCTTCGTAAGCAGAAGTAGAAACTTTCGCTTGCCCGATCGTGAGGAATTTATCACGGAAAGCATTCAGCTCCACATCGCCTTCGTGCAATTCATCCGAAAGCCGCAATGCGAATTCTTTTGTTCCGCCGCCACCGGGAATCACTCCAACACCGAATTCCACGAGGCCCATGTACGTTTCTGCATGAGCGACGACAGCGTCGGCGTGCAGACAAATTTCTGTTCCGCCACCGAGACAAAGATTGTGCGGAGCAGCGACAACCGGAATAGAAGAGTAACGCACGCGTGAAGTTGCCGCCTGGAATGCGCGGACAGCAAAATCAAGTTCGTCCCATTCCTGTTCGATCGCGAACATGAAAACCATTCCCAGATTCGCGCCGGCAGAAAAATTCGCTCCTTCATTCGAGATCACGAGTCCGCGGAAATTTTTTTCAGCTTTTTCAATTCCGATATTAATTCCCTGGAGAACATCTCCGCCCAGTGTATTCATCTTGGTGTGAAATTCAAGATTCAGAATTCCGTCACCGATATCTGTCAATGTAGTTCCGGAATTTTTCCAGACCGTCTTATTGTCGCGGATGTTGTCGAGCAGAATGAATGCTTCTGTACCCGGAATTATTTTGTAGGACTTCGAAGGAATGTCGTAGAATAATTTTTTTCCGTTGTCAGTTTTGTAAAATGAAGCAGCGCCTGAAGCAAGCATATCATAAACCCATTTAGCCGGTTTTGTTCCCGCAGCTTCCATCGCTTTCACCGCATCAGCTACACCGAGCGAATCCCACGCTTCGAACGGACCGAGTTCCCAACCGAATCCTGCATTCATGCCCTGGTCAATTTTGTAAAGCTCATCAGAAATTTCCGGAATACGATTGGAAACATACTGGAACAATCCAAAGAAAGAAGCGCGGTAAAATTCTCCGGCTTTATCTTTTCCGGCAATGAGCACTTTCATACGTTCACGTAAATTCTCAATAGGTTTTGTCGCTTCCAACGTCGCGAATTTCGCTTTCACCTGCGGACGATATTCCATCGTCTTCAGATCGAGCGCTAGAATTTCAGTCTTACCGTCTTTTTTTGTCTTCTTGTAAAATCCCTGTCCCGATTTATCGCCGTACCATTTATTCTCAGCAAGTTTTGCTACATATGAAGGAAGTTTGAACAATGCTTTCGCTTCATCATTCGGAACATTCTGATCCAAACCATTCGCAACATGGATCAGCGTATCCATTCCGACCACATCACATGTTCTGAATGTGGCAGATTTCGGCCGACCCAATACAGGGCCGGTGAGTTTGTCCACTTCTTCCACCGTCAATCCCATTTTCTCCACGAGATGGAATAAAGCCATTATTCCGAACACACCGATTCGATTCGCAATGAACGCTGGTGTGTCTTTACACAACACCGTGGTTTTTCCGAGATACAATTCCCCGTAATGCAGAAGGAAATCGATCACTTCTGAATTTGTATCCGGTCCCGGAATGATCTCGAGCAATCGTAAATATCTTGGTGGATTGAAGAAGTGTGTTCCGCAGAAATTCTTCCGGAAATCTTCAGAGCGTCCCTGGGTAAGTAAGTGAACAGGAATTCCTGAAGTATTCGTGGTGATGAGTGTTCCCGGCTTTCTGAACTTTTCGACTTTTTCAAAAACCTGTTGCTTGATGTCGAGTCGTTCCACAACTGCTTCGATCACCCAATCACATTCGGCGATTCTTTTCAGATCGTCATCAAAATTCCCGGTTGTGATACGCGAAACAAAACTCTTCCTGTAAATAGGGGAGGGGTTGCTTTTCAGAACGCCCTGCAAAGCTTCATTCACGATCCGGTTGCGTACATCTTTGTCTTCGAGCGTTTTCTTTTTCGCAACTTCAGCAGGCGAAAGTTCACGCGGAACAATATCGAGCAACAATACGTCGAGTCCGATATTCGCGAAATGACAGGCGATACGCGATCCCATTACACCGGAACCAAGCACTGCAACTTTTTTAATGGATCTGTTCATAGATGATGATTTTTGTCTGGAACTGATTCCGAATGGCTCGAATATCCGAATATTCAATGCGTTCAGATCTGAATATTCGGGACATTCGGAATTCGTCCGCTATTTAAGTTTTTCTGCAATTTGATTTATCTCTTCGATGACCTCATTGAATATTTTAAGCTTGGCGGTACCGATCGTTTTTTCCACCATTTGATTGAACGACTCGACTGCTTTTTTTGAAACGTCGCGTTTTTGTTTTCCTTTCGCGGTGAGCTGGATCATGACTTTTCTCGCATCACTCTTGTCCTTTCTTCTCGTGATGAGTCCTTTTTCTTCCATCTGGTTGAGTGTCCGCACGAGGCTCGTGGCTTCCATCCCGATGGCCGGTCCGATCTTCGTCGAAGGAATTCCTTCCTTACTGTCGATCTGGAGGAGAATAAAACCGATGGTAGTTGTTAAGTCGTGTGTGATCGCTTCTGTATTGTACATGCGCGAGATCGCATGCCAGCTCTGCTTTACGCGGGAGCAATAAGTCTCTTTTTTAGCCATAGGGATTACGTCATGCCAAATTAGCCAAAAATACTATGCATGCATATTATAAACTGATTTTTTCTGGGATGAGAGAAGTCAGTGGCCGGATGCCGGAGAGGGTGAAGGCGGCGTGGTTATGGGGCTTTCGATCAGGTGTATGTCAGGCAAGATGGAGCTTGTGCAGGCGGAATGTATTTGGGGTGCTGTAGTCTTTATAGAGGAATAAATTATTAATGATTTACGGGAAGTTCGCGTATACCTCTGCCATTCGAAGTTTCAAGGACGAGAAAGTAAAGTCCATTGCTCAGGTTTTCGATGTTAAGATCGATAGAGAATTGAGCAGAAACGCTTTCAGATCGGACGGTGCGTCCCATTGGATCGAGAATACTTATCATTTGGAGAGGTGAATTTGAAATGATATGAAGAATGTCCTTCGCTGGCAGGGGAAAAGCAACGAAATCAATTTTGGTTGACGGTTCATGAATGGAAGCCAGGTTGCAGGAATCAATAATTGAGCTTGCAGATTGATGAGCAGAACAACCAGTAAGTGTGTCTTGATAATAATAGTTGACAAGGACGCTCCCCATGGTACTTAAATCCGGGAATAAGGTATCATTAATAATACCGGCACCACTGAAATATCCGCCAGCAGGGCTTCCTGTCAATTGAATCGGAGGACCATCAGAACAGATAGTGTCGGGGATGAAAGAAGTAATAGAAACTACAGGAGCAGGTATCACTGTTATGGTTGCGGAATCCTGGTTATCTGCTGAACATCCAAATGCATTTGTTCCGGTAACATAATACGTAGTTGTTGTATTCGGCCATGCCTGTGTGATCGCGTTCTGGGAGCTAATAATATTCAATTGAGGAGACCATGTGCAGTTGCTTAATCCATCTGCAAGAAGCGTTACAGTATCCCCCAGGCAAATGGAAGAATCGGATACGATAAGATCGATCGTTGGAGAATCAGTCACGATCACCATTACTGAGGACGAGGATAAACATCCAAATGGGTTCACGGCATTCACAGTGAATGTGGTTGTGACTAAAGGAAATGCAAATGGATCAGGGATTGAAGAATTATTGAGGGAAGCGGAAGGTGTCCATGAATAGGAACTGAATCCGGGTAAGGAGTTGAGTTGAATGGTGTCTCCGCGACAAATTCCTGTGTCGGAAGAACACTGGATGGGGTTGCCATTACAGTATCCCATTACTATACCTATATCAGGAAAAAAACTCTCCCAGTATTTTAATTTACCGTCAATGATGAATCCATTTTGTGCAGGAGCAATTGTGAAGCCTTCAGAATATCCATCGCCGGGATATGTTG
>DATJEX010000335.1:0-2818 GCA_035496135.1 Bacteroidia bacterium | reverse complement strand
AAACCAACGCGATAAAACCGTCAGGCTTTCCGATCGGACAATAGAGATACGTCTGCCAGTCGGCCGGCGCTCTTGGATCCGCACTCTTTTTGATCTCAACCGTATAAAATCCATCCGATGTCTTGATCAGGTCGGCCATATCCTGCAAATGGATGATGTAACAGATCCCGCCAAGTGAATGATACACCTTCATATACTTTGCCAGGATGAGTGTGTCTTTGGAAGTACGGACCACATCGGCCGAATCACAATCGGAATAATCCACTCTTCCCTTGTCGCGTTGCTTCGCGACCTTCGTAGCCGTCTTCGCCCGGTCCTTCTGCACTTTGGCAAGATTCTTATCGTGCTTCTTGTCTCTTTTCGCTTTCAGTTTTCTCGCTTTGGCTGTGTCGACTTTCTGAGGTGCTTTGTGTTTCGAATGTTTTTTCTTTTTCTTCTTTTTCTTTTTGTGCTTCGTTTTATCGTGCCCGCCAATTCCATCGACATTCTCCTTTGCGGCCGGAAAAGCGGAATTGTTCACGAATCCCCCGAAAAGGAACAACGGAATGATGAAAAGAAAAATGGAAGTTCTGACCGACATCTGTTCTATAACTGCACTGGAGTGAAATGTTACACTAAATTACGCCAGTTTGACTTTTATTCCTAAAGCAAAGCCGTCATTGTGTAATTTCGCACGGTGAAGAAGATCCTGAATCCTGCTGAAAGGCTTTTTGAATGGCTTCATGATAAACTGGACAAGAAGCAGTTTCTCATCCTGGCCAGTATGCTTGTCGGATTGACCGCAGGACTTGCTGCGGTTGTCCTCAAATCGACCGTGCATTTTCTCGAGGAAACATTCACGCACGATTATCATATCGCGCATCAGTTCCTGTTCTATCTTATTCTGCCGGTGATCGGTATTCTGCTCTGCGTTTTCTTCGTGCAGAAATTCCAGAAAGGAAAACTCGGAAGAGGTAATTCGAATATTCTTTACGCGATCGCCAAGAAATCTTCTTTTCTCCCGCGCGACCAGATGTATTCGCACGTGATCACGAGTGCGCTCACGATCGGGTTTGGCGGATCGGCCGGACTGGAGTCGCCGATCGTGACTACAGGTGCTGCGATCGGTTCCAACTTTTCAAAAACGTACAAGGTCACTTACAAGGAAAGAACATTGTTACTTGCATGTGGTGCGGCGGCCGGAATTGCCGCAGCGTTCAACGCGCCGATCGCCGGAGTGTTGTTTGCACTCGAAGTTTTGCTTGCCGACGTTTCCGTTTCCGCATTCATCCCGATTCTCATTGCAGCGGCAACCGGTGCGCTCTGTTCCAAGATCATTCTGAATGATGGAATTCTCGTCACGTTCAAATTGCAGCAGGCATTCAATTACCACAATGTTCCCTGGTACATTCTTCTTGGGATTTTAGCCGGCTTACTCTCCGTTTATTACGCCAGGATCTTTCCGGCTGTCGAGTCGTTTTTCAAAAGGAGAAAAAAAATGCCGTACATGACTGCTATCGTGGCCGGAATTTTCCTCGCATTGCTCATCTGGTTGTTTCCAACGCTGTATGGTGAAGGATATTCTTCCCTGAAATTCCTCGCAGACGGACATCCGGAAACGCTCATGAAGAATTCATTCTTCTCGGGATATTCGAACATTCCGCTCTTCGTGCTCATTTTCGTGACGGCGGTAATGCTCGTGAAAGTCTTCGCTGCAGCAGCAACGATCGGTGGTGGCGGTAACGGAGGAAATTTCGCTCCTTCTCTTTTCGTTGGCGGCTACCTCGGATTTGTTTTCTCTCACGGGATGAACATGACAGGAATCCTCGATCTTCCGGTTGCGAATTTCACGATCGTGGCGATGGCGGGAATGATCGCTGGCATCATGCATGCACCGCTGACCGGAATATTCCTCATCGCAGAAATTACCGGCGGATATGAATTGATGATCCCGCTGATGATCGTTTCCGCTTTCAGTTATTCCATCGTGCGCTACTTCGAACCATTCTCGATGGACACAAAAAAACTCGCGCAGAAAGGGCACATCTTCACACACGACAAAGACCGGAACATCCTCAGCACACTCAAAGTGCGCAAGATCATTGAAACGAATTTTGAAACACTCACACCGGAAATGACATTGGGCGAACTGGTGAAAGTGGTCGCTGTTTCATCGCGGAATATTTTTCCGGTTTTGGGAACTGAAGATGAGTTGGTGGGAATTCTGCTGATGGACAATATCCGCGAAGTGATGTTCGATCATTCGAAATATGACACGGTTAAAGTGAAACAGCTTATGCGTCCACCAGCGGCAATTGTTCAACCGGATGACGACATGATCAGCGTGATGAAAAAATTCGATGATACCGGCGCGTGGAATCTGCCTGTCGTGGAGAATGACATGTACATCGGATTCATTTCGAAATCCGGACTACTGACGAAGTACAGGTCGCAGTTGATCAGGCGGACGGCGGAATGAGTTTGGCTTATTTCATATCCCTTGAAATGCCCCCAATGACATTTGGTCAATATATTTTCCTTATTGCCGGCATCCTGCTTATGTTCTTAATGGCAATGAGAAATCTGACAGCGAAAGGAAACGCACGAAAAATATTTGCAAGAATTGGTAAAGAATTTGGGATTCCATTAACAAAAAAAGAATCGTCATTTCTTTATACTCCACTACCTGAATTCTCAGGCATCTTTCAGGGAACAAAAATTGAATTATTCGGAGAAGATAGACAGATCGGTTCCCGTGGAAATAGCATTTTCTACACTGTGGTCAGGATTACAATCCATAATCCCGGAAAAATTGAATTTACAATCAAACCTGAAACTA
>DATJEX010000334.1:0-8675 GCA_035496135.1 Bacteroidia bacterium | reverse complement strand
CAAGGCGGAACCTTTCAAACTCTGGCTTGCGCAGGTAGGGTCAGATCGGCTTGATGAAATTGAAAACCCTGAATTGGCTACTCAAAGAACAAGAGCATTGTATAAACTGAAAGGATATTCCGATGACTGGATCGAGAAGAGAATGCGGAGTATCGCTATTCGTGAGGAGTTAACGGAAGAATGGAAGAATCGCGGCGTGAAAGAACAAAAAGAGTATTCTATTCTGACCGCGGAAATTTCGAAAGCAACTTTCGGACTTACACCTTCCGAATACAAAAAAGTGAAGGGATTGAAAAGTCAGAATCTGCGCGATCACATGAACGACCTGGAACTGATCTTCTCGATGCTTGGTGAAGCTTCAACAACAGAAATTGTCAAGACGCAGAACCCGAAAGGATTTGTGGAAAATCATAAAGCGGCGCGACAGGGAGGTGATGTTGCTGGAAATGCAAGAAAGGAACTTGAAAGCAGGACAGGTAAAAAAGTAGTTACAAAGCAGAATTATTTACCGGAATCGAAGAAAAAACTAAAAAAAGGGAAATGAAAACCCAATCCTTCACTACTACCCTCGAAGTAAAACAATCCGCCCACGAAGTGTTCGATGCCATCTGCAATGTCAAAGGCTGGTGGCAGGGAGTGATCAAAGGGAAATCGAAGAAGCTGGGTGATGAGTTCACGTACAACATGAAACCGTTTCATTATTCAAAACAGAAACTGGTGGAAGTTGTTCCGGATAAAAAGATCGTTTGGCTCGTGACGGACAGCAAACTGAATTTCATCGAAGACAAAGAAGAATGGACGGGAACGAAGATCAGTTTTGAAATTTCCGAGAAGAACGGGAAAACCAAACTGGTCTTTACGCATCATGGCCTTGCTCCCAAGATCGAGTGTTATGAGGCTTGTTCAGGTGGATGGACCATGCTCATTCAGAAAAGTCTGTTGAGTCTGATCACGACGGGCAAAGGGAAGAAAGTGTTTTAATACGTAAACAAATGAAAGAAGATAATCCCGACAAAATCACTTTACCTCTTCCTTCCGATGATCCGGCATTCTTCACCGCTCTGAAGGAATTATCAGAAGAATTCTGGGAAGCCATTGAGATCGATAACGGCCTTTATGGATTCCAGATCCAACCCGGAAGTAAATGGAAAAAAGGATTGACGGATGAAGAGATCGCTGCGTTTGAAAAGGAACTCGGAACGAAATTCCCTTCTTCGCTCCGTAATTTTTACAAGACGATGAACGGTTTAGATAAACAGGGAATAAACGTTTACGGTGACAGCGGAGAACCACATGCATTTTACCCTGTCTTCTATTCCTATCCGGAAGATCTTGAGATCATCAAAGAATATATCGCGTGGATATTTGAAGCCAATCAAACGGATGAGCAGAAACTGAAATTGGCAGGAGCTTCACGCATCTTCCCTGTATTTCATCACCGTTCCATTCTTGTTGACGATCCGGCCACGCCTGTACTTTCTATTTATGGTGATGATGTTATTTTTTGGACGGATAGTCTCAGTAAACTGCTTGCGACGGAAATTTTTGAAGGGCACATTGCCAATGCGAAGGACTTTGAACCTATTGATCTCAGTGAGAAAATAATTTTCTGGCTGGACGAAAGATCATCAGAAGCTGAATAAAATCTTTGCAGCGTCATTACCGGGAGTGCGTTCCTCCTACTCCGAAATCCCTTTTATCGGCAACGGAAAAACAAAATAGTCCAGCACATTGTTGTGCGCTTTTGAAACATGATCCTTGAACGTTTTCATGCTCTTGTGCATCAGCAAAGCATATTCTTTCCCGAGTTTGTTCAGGATCGCATCCAGTTTCGCCAGTTCTTCCCTGATCACTTTTTCTCTTGCAGAACTGTCGGCCGGTAAAGTCTCCTCGAGCTCTTCTATATTTTTTTCAAATACATGATCTGCTTCCCTGTAAAATTCCGAAAGACGCGGATCGCAGGAAAAAGTTTTGATGTGCGAAAAATGGATCGCTTCCTTTCTTTCCATTTTATCCAGGTGCGCATGATCGTTGGCAGCAAGCATGGAAATGAAAGCAGGATATTTCAGCAGCAATTCCCGTTCTTCAAAAGTCAGGTTCCCCGAGTTTCTCATTTGTTTCCTTTCTGTTTGTTTTTCGACGTTAATGCAAGCGCCATCTTCTTTCCGCGCAGTAATATTTTAAGCCCTCCCCTTTTCAACGATATCTGTCTCTCCTTCGTGTCGTGATTCAATTTTTCCGATCGGTAAACCGAAAGAAGGTCTTTGTACGACAGAACACCAACGAGCATATTTCCATTGGCGGATGAGAGCACTGGCACAGCTTCGACATTTTTCTCCGACATGATCTCGGCTACCGTCCGTAAATTCTGTTCCGGGAAAACCGAAACATGATCGATGCTGATGAGCGAACCGATCGGCTCGTCCATGTCACGTTCATCACTGAGCAATTCGGAACAAGAAAACATTCCGCGAAAAACTCCTTCATTATCCGTAACGACGAAATGATCCGGCATCTTTATTTTTTCAGTGAACAACCATTCTTTGATTTCTCCAATGGTATTTTCTTCGCTCAGCACCAGCTCTTCTTCGCGCATCACGTCGGCGACAGAAGTCCGTTCCAGCAGATCCGGTTCATACGAATGCGGCGTCTTCACTCCCCGTCTCGCGATCTTTTCGGTCATGATGGTGTTTTTCATCAGGAAGAATGAAACGAAGTAAGATGCCAGGCATGCCGCGAGTAACGGAAGCAACGCATTTGAACGCCCCGTTGTTTCCAGCGCGAAAATGATGGACGTGAGCAATGCTCTCGAAGCTCCGGCAAACATCGCGGACATTCCGATGAGTGCAGCAACAGGAAGTGTGATCTCTGCTCCGGGAAAAAGATGAAGAATGGACATGCCGATCAGTGTTCCTGCCGCTCCGCCGATCGTGAGTAATGGCGCAAGTGTTCCGCCGGATGTTCCGCTTCCGAGCGCGATCGCCCACGAGATGAATTTCATCACGCAAAGCGAAAGAATGATACTCATCGTGAGATGTCCCGACAACACGTCCGAAATATTCTCATAACCAACTCCAAGTGTGCGCGGACTGAAATACCCGACGACACCAACTATCAGTCCGCCGATCGCCGGCCACCAGATCCATTTCACCGGTAGTTTTTCAAAAAGATCTTCAATAAAATAAACTGCTTTCGTCACGAGAGCCGAAAGAATTCCGATCACAAGCCCGATGATGATGTAACAACCCAATGCTGTGTTGGATGGCGTTGCGATCTCGTTCATTGAAAAGACAGGATCTGTTCCGAACAAAAAATGATGTCCCGCCGCACCGGTGATACATGCGATGGCAACAGGAATGAGTGAACGCGGAGAAAATTCGAAGAGCAATAATTCGATCGCGAGAAAGATCGCCGCTACCGGGCTTCCGAAGATCGCCGACATTCCGGCGGTTGCTCCAGCGGCAAGCAATACTTTTCTTTCGTTGTGCGAGATCTTCATCAATTGCCCGATAGTGGAACCGAACGCTCCGCCTGTTGCGATGATCGGTCCTTCCGCTCCGAACGGTCCGCCTGTTCCGATGGAGATCGCAGCTGACAAAGGTTTGAGATACGTTATCGCAGGTTTGATCTTGCTTTTGTTGGTGAGGATCTGTTCCATCGCTTCCGGAATTCCATGTCCGCGGATCGCTTTCGATCCGTAAAGCGCCATGAGTCCGACAACAATTCCGCCGATCGCAGGAACGAAGATCACATAGATCCCGAGATGATTATCTGCCGGAGTTGAATGGGTAAATGAAAATCTGTTGTAGAAAGAGATGTTGGTGAAAAGATCGATGAGTGCGACCAGCAATTTTGCGGTGAAACTGATGACGATCGCAATGAGAAAAGCGAATAGTGAAATATAAAGTACCCGACTGTTGTTTCCGGCTTTGCGTGGTTCAAAATTCTCCGCTTCGAGAGCAGGATTAAGTGAAACCGAAACAGGAATCCCGTTGTTCAGGACATTATTCTTCTTCATATTCGTCCGATCCGCATCTTGGAATTTTCCAGCGGATGCCGTTACAAAATTACTGCTCGCATTTACCCGCAAAATTGATTTAAGTCAATCCTGGGAGAAACAGGAACAGTTCTATCTTTATGAAAAGTTCACCCGATCCTTCATGGCATTTTCCATCGACAAATATCATTTCAACAGCGAATCGATCATCGAGAATCTTCCCGATGCTGAATTGCGTTTGCTGAAAGGCGCGATGAAAGAGATCGAAGCGAAGAAGAATAAAATTCTTTTCCGCGAAGGAACTTTTCCCAAAGGAGTTTACATCCTGAAAAAAGGAAAGGTCAAGATCTACAAAACCAATAAAGAAGGCAAGCAGGCGGTCATCTACATTTTCCGCAAGGGAGAAATTTTCGGATATCGTCCGCTCCTCTGCAACGAAGCTCATCCTGCTTCGGGTGCTGCGCTCGAAGACTGCCGCATTTCTTTCATTGACAAGAAAAATTTTTCACTGCTTCTCGACCAATGCCCGGTGCTCGTGCGGAAACTCCTTGTGAACCTCAGTCATGAATTTTCGGTGCTCGTGAACCAGGTGATGATCTTTTCCCAACAACCCGTACGGGAACGTGTCGCGCTGACACTCCGGATCCTGAACGAAAAATTCAGGGGTGATTCCAAAATAATTTTTCCGGTCACTGTAAACCTTTCGCGTGAAGATATCGCCCATTATGCCGGCACTTCTGTCGAAACACTTGTCCGTGTGCTGCGCCAATTCAAGGACGATGAAATCATCCGGACGCAGGGAAGAAAAATAATCATCCTGAAACCAAAAGCACTCGAGAAGATCGCTGAGTTCTATTGAGCGGTTTTTTTCTTTTGCGTATATCCATTCCAGATGGATACGCCAGGCATTATTTTTTCCGGGGCAATATCAAATTCATGAGCAAAATCATTCAGAGGAGAAAGGCCGGTCATCTGCCGGGCGCTTTCATTGGCCTAAGTTCGTGTGATTGTGGAATTGGAATAACTAAACGATCAACGCGGGAATGGATTCAATAACACATTGTGTTTTGGGAGCTTGTGCCGGAGAATTGATCGCCGGACGCGCTATTGGTAAAAAGGCGATGCTGTTCGGCGCGCTCATCGGCAATATTCCCGACATCGATGTGATCTGTTATGCGTGGATGACTCCAACGGAAGCGTTGCTTGCTCACCGCGGAATCACGCATTCAATTTTTGTCAATCTTCTGCTGACGTTCCTGCTGGCCTATGTTCTGCTGAAAACATTTCCCCGTTACGCGCTTTCTTTCAACCGATGGATCGCACTGATCGGTGCGAATCTTTTTCTCCACCTGTTTCTCGATCTGTTCAATGCATATGGAATGGGATTGCTCGAGCCTTTCAGTTCAGCACGATTCAGTTTCAACGCGCTGTTCATTATCGATCCGCTTTTTACTGTACCGCTATTCATTGGTTCCGTCGCACTTCTTTTTTTGAGAATAGGAAAACCGCTTCGGAAGAAAGTGGCGACAACAGCATTGGTGCTCAGTTCGTGTTACCTCGCCAGTTGCGGGATAAATAAAATGATCGTGGACAGGATAACGGAAAAAAGTATTTCCGCGGCAGGAAATTCAACGCCGGATTATTTTACAAGCCCCACTCCTTTCAATAACCTCTTGTGGTATGTCGTGGTGAAGAATGAAAAAGAATTTTTCACCGGGTATTATTCCGTTCTCGATAGCGAGTCGGTCGTTCATTTTCAAAAGACCGTTCAGAATGATTCGTTGCTGGATCCTTATCGCAATTCGAAAGACATTCAGAACCTTGTCCGTTTTTCACAGGGATATTATTGCGTAAATGTCCAGGACAGCGCTGTTGTCTTCAGCGACCTCCGTTTCGGACAGGAGAATGGCTGGAAAACAAATAATGCTTCCTTCAATTTTCATTACAATGTTCAGACGGATCAGAAGAATCCATTTTTGCTGCAGCGCGGAAGAACAAAATCGTTTACATGGGAATCTGTTTCCGGGATCATTTCAAGAATAACGCAACAGTCCAGATGAAACCAGTGAGTTTTTATGTTGTCAATTCCATTACAGGTTACCGCATACTCGCGGCGCCGGTACTCATCATCCTGGTATTGACAAACCACCAGGACATTTTCAAATGGTTGCTGGGCGTGAGTTTTCTTACCGACATGGCAGATGGAATTCTCGCGCGGAAATTACGCGTGACGAGTTTATTCGGATCGAAAATGGATTCGATCGGCGATGACCTTACGATCATTGCAGCGTTGGTTGGCGCATTCGTTTTCAAGCATGAATTCTTTGCAGGTTATTTGGGAATCATATTGGTAATGCTTGGACTTTTTGTTGTGCAGATCGTTCTTGCGCTGATCAAATATAAAAGGGCTACCAATTTTCATACCTACATGGCGAAACTCGCTGCCTGGTACCAGGGATGTTTTCTCGTCTTACTTTTCCTTCTCCCGCATCCAGTGATCTGGATCTTCTATCTCGCCGCCATTTCCACCATCATCGATCTGGTTGAAGAAATAATCATTGTTTTCGTTCTGCCGGAATGGGAAACGAATGTGAAAGGATTGTACTGGGTGCTGAAGAAGAAAAAAATGAAGCGATAAATTTTCGCTTTGCACTACTGACTTTTTTTCCTTCTCACGATCTCCTTACATATCTTCTTCGCGATCCCCGGGCCCTGGTAAATGAATCCGGTGTAGACCTGTACAAGACTCGCTCCTGCTTCCAGTTTTTCGATCGCGTCTTCCGCCGAATTGATCCCTCCTACCCCGATGATCGGAAATGCCTTGTTTGATTTTTCGGATAAGTAACGGATCACTTCCGTAGATCTTTTTCCCAATGGTTTTCCGCTCAGTCCGCCGGCACCTATAGTTTGGAGCTCGGAGGGAGGAGTTTGGAGACCGGCGCGAGAGATCGTGGTATTCGTTGCCACCACTCCGTCAATTTTTGTTTCGTTGACGATCTCAATGATATCGTTGAGCTGTTCGTTCGTCAGATCAGGAGCGATCTTCAGGAGGATCGATTTCTGCTTTGGTTTCGCAGCGTTGAGTTTTTTCAGGCGGAGCAATAATTCTTTCAGCGGGCCTTTCTCCTGCAATTCGCGCAATCCCGGAGTATTCGGCGAACTCACATTCACCACGAAAAAGTCTACAACAGGATAAAGTGTTTCAAAACATTCATCGTAATCATCACCCGCTTTTTCATTCGGGGTAATTTTATTCTTCCCGATATTTCCTCCGACAACAATTTTCGTTTTTCTTTTTGCCAATCGTTTCGCTGCTGCAGCCGCACCTTCATTGTTGAATCCCATCCGGTTGATGAGTCCCTGGTCTTTTTTCAAACGGAACATTCTCTTTTTGGGATTTCCGTCCTGTGGTTTCGGCGTCACCGTTCCGATTTCCACGAAACCGAATCCAAGTTGACCGAGCTCGTCAAATAATTTCGCGTCCTTATCAAAACCTGCGGCAAGTCCTACCGGATTTGAAAACGTCAAACCGAAAAGTTTTACTTCGAGGCGCGGATCTTTGTACTGGTAAATTCCACGGAAGATGGCGGGAACACCGGGGATCCTGAAAAGAAATTTAAGGGAAGCGAAAACAAAGTGATGGATTTTCTCGGGATCAAATAGAAAGAAGATCGGGCGGAGAAAAACCTTGTACATATGTTACAAAGGTAAAGTAAGCGGTAAGCAGTAAGCAGTAAGCAGCAAAATTTTTTCTGCTTACTGCTTAGTTCTTTCTGCCTACTCTATTGCTGTTTTCCGTGCATCTGCTGTGCAAGTCGATCCTGGTCGGCTTTACGCTGATTGAGGATCACCAGGTAACGTGTCGCGCGCTTGTCGCCGAGTTTCTGCGCACGTTCCGCCCATTGTATCGCCAGATCGAGATCGCCATTCTGTTCGGATGACAATGCAAGGTTATAACTCGCACGCATCGCTACTTTATTATCGGATGAAGTTGCCAGTGTATTCCATTTGTCGGTTGCGTCGTGCCAGTTTTTCAATCGCGCAAGACGAGCAGCCTGTTTCATCTGCACGTTTCCTTTTTTGTAATACTGGCGGCTCACCCAGATGTATTGTGGAGAAATACGGTGACCATAGGCATTGCCGGCCATCACTCCTGCACGCTGCACCATATTATTTCTCGCCGGAAGATTTGCTTCGGCAATGGCAGCCGTTGCTCCTGTTCCGTTGAATTGGGTATTGAAATCCTGCGGGAATTCATCCACGATCACTTTATTCTTGTAATCGTAGATGCGCCACACACAATACACATCCACTTTTCCGTGCGCGTTGTATGAAGCGGCAGCAGTTGCTGTAGCCGCAGTGGCGAGTTCAGAGAAAATATTGGTGTTGGAATCAAACGCTTCTAGCACGATCAGCGCGGTAGTTGTGTCCGATCCGATGAGTTTCTTTACTGTTGGCCAATCGAGTGGCGGCATGGTTTGACGGCGGCCTGTTCCTTTAAGAGCAGTATCGATCGCAGCAACCGTAACGGAATAACGCGGAGTGAGTGCAAGCACCTGTCTCAAACCTTCGATGCAATCTTCCGCTCCCCATTTGTCGGTGTAAACACCTTCGCCCGTCAGAATTCCTTCGAGCACATTCATCGCGCCCTGTCCGTTTCCTTTTCCCGGACGTGTTC
>DATJEX010000333.1:0-12645 GCA_035496135.1 Bacteroidia bacterium | reverse complement strand
GACATTGCTTTTGCTTACAGGCCGGCCGTGAAGCGATCTGCAAGATCTGTCTCGCTAATTGATGGTGAAGAGTTCCACAATTACTCTTCCCGAGATCTCTCCTTAAGTGACATTGCTTTTGCTTACAGGCCGGCCGTGAAGCGATCTGCAAGATCTGCTTCACCGGCCCCCCACCATCTTCAATATCTCATTCAGCTTCATCATCGCTTCCACCGGGGTGAGTTCATTGATATTCACTTTGAGCAATTCCTCTTTGATCTGCGCAAGTACAGGATCTTCAAGCTGGAAAAAACTCAATTGCATTTCTTCTTCATTGCTCTTAGAAGCAGATGCAGTTGTCTCATCTGCTCCATGTGAACGTTCGAGTTTCGCAAGAACCTGTTTCGCACGCTCCACCACTTTCACAGGCATGCCCGCCATCTTTGCCACGTGAATTCCAAAACTGTGTTCACTTCCGCCTTTCGCCAGTTTGCGGAGGAAGATCACTTTATTCCCGACTTCCTTCACGCTTACATTGAAATTGTGAATGCGCGGGAATTTTTTCTCCATGTCGTTCAGCTCGTGGTAATGCGTCGCGAATAAAGTCTTCGCCTTTGAATTTCCATTCTCGTGAATGAATTCAGCAATGGCCCACGCGATAGAAATTCCGTCGTACGTGCTTGTTCCTCTTCCGATCTCATCCAGCAAAACCAAACTCTTATCAGAAAGATTATTGAGAATACTTGCGGTCTCGTTCATCTCCACCATGAAGGTAGATTCACCAGAAGAAATATTATCCGATGCACCGACACGCGTGAAGATCTTATCGACCAAACCAATTTCGGCATGTGCTGCAGGAACGAACGAACCGATCTGCGCGAGCAGAACGATCAACGCGGTTTGACGCAGCAATGCAGATTTACCTGACATGTTCGGTCCGGTGATCATCAAAATTTGCTGATGTTCCGGATCGAGGTAAATATCATTGGCAATGAACGGTGTTCCGGGAGGCAGCAATTGTTCGATCACCGGGTGACGACCATTTTTGATATCGATGACGCCACCATCATTCAGGTGCGGCCGAACATAATTGTGCAGGCGAGCGAGCGTGGCGAAACCACAAAGGCAATCGATACGCGCGAGGATGAGCGCATTCTTTTGGATCGCAACGACCCATTCGGCGAGCGAAAGAACAAGCTCATTGTACAAACGCATTTCGATCGCAAGAATTTTCTCTTCCGCGCCGAGAATTTTTTCTTCGTACACTTTCAACTCGGGCGTGATGTAGCGTTCCGCATTCACCAGCGTTTGTTTGCGGATCCACTCCACCGGAACTTTATCCTTATGCACGTTGGTCACTTCGAGATAATAGCCAAACACACTATTAAACGCCACCTTCAGGGAAGGAATCCCGGTGCGTTCACTTTCACGCTGCTGGATCTGCAATAAAAAATCTTTCCCCGAGAATGCCAGCTGACGCAATTCATCGAGTTCAGCATTCACACCGGTCGCGATCACCGAACCTTTGTTCACCAATGCAGGTGGATCACTGTGCAATTCCCGTTCGATTTTTTCACGCAAAGCATCGCAAAGATCCATTCCGGAAACAGCACTCACCAGGACATCAGAAGCAGAACTTCTGCAATGTTCTTTCAATTGCGGAAGAATATCGAGCGCGCGTTTGAGCGTCTGCAATTCGCGCGGATTGATCCTACCCGCAGCAGCTTTTGCCACGAGCCGTTCCATATCACCAACTTCTCTCAGCAGATTGACCAGCTGTTCATGCGTTTCACTTTTTTCGATGAGCGCGTGTACGATCTCCAATCGTTCATTGATCGGTGCAAGATCCTTGAGTGGTAACGCGAGCCAGCGCTTGAGCATGCGGGCACCCATTGGAGATGACGTACGATCGATGACATCAATAAGCGTCTTTGCATTATCATTCGCGCTGTGAAATAATTCAAGATTGCGGATGGTGAAACGATCGAGCCACACATATTTCTCCTCTTCAATTCTCGACAGCGTCGCAATATGCTGCACTTTGTCATGCTGCGTATCGGCGAGGTAGTGAATACACGCGCCTGCAGCAACGAGTCCGAGCGGAAGATTCTCCACGCCGAATCCTTTCATGGAAGAAACGCCGAAATGCTTCAGCAATTTTTCGGTTGTGAATTCTTCGGCGAAGATCCAGTCTTCCATCCCGAACATGTAGAATTTCTCACCGAAATTTTCCGCCACCTGCGATCGCAATGCTTTACGGAAAAGAATTTCACTCGGCCTGAAATTCTGAATGAGCTTGTCGACATAATCCAGTTTTCCTTCTGCGACAAGAAATTCACCGGTGGAAACATCGAGGAATGCAACGCCTGCTCTTTCGCCCTGGATATGGACGGCAGCGAGAAAATTATTGGTGCGGTGATCGAGTACTTTTTCATTGAACGAGACTCCCGGGGTGACCATTTCTGTCACGTCACGTTTTACGATCGTTTTCGTGAGTTTCGGATCTTCCAACTGATCGCAGATCGCAACGCGCAATCCCGCACGCACGAGTTTAGGCAGATACGTGTCGAGTGAATGATGAGGAAATCCTGCGAGTTCAACATAAGCTGCCGCACCATTCGCTCTTTTCGTCAGAACAATGCCGAGGATGGAAGAAGTTTTGATAGCATCTTCGCCGAACGTCTCGTAAAAATCGCCCACGCGGAAAAGCAACAGTGCATCAGGATGTTTCGCCTTGATCGCATTGTATTGTTTCATCAATGGCGTTTCCGCAACCGTTTTCGTCTTCGACATAAGGAATCAAATTTACCCCATTCTCCCAATGGGAATCCATAGAGTTTTGAACATCATTTTAACCAATCGGACACGAGAGGAGAGACATGGGACATGAGAACCCTGAACGCTATTGGCAACCAAAATTCCCACGTCTCAAGTCCCTGATCTCATGTCTATCTTTGGGGCATGAAAATAACTATAGTCGGTTGTGGCAACATGGGGCTCGTCTACGCGCGTGCTTTCCTGCGTTACAACATCGTGCAAAAAGAAGAATTATTGCTCGCGGAAAAGAATGAATCGCGCCGCGACGAATTGAAAAAAATGGATCTCGGAGAAGTTGTTCTTGCCGATGATCCGAAGATCGCGCAGAGTGAATTGATCATTCTCGCAGTGAAACCGCAGGACTTTCATGATCTGGCACCGAAGATCGCTAAGCATATGAAAAAAGAAATGCTTGTTGTTTCCATCATGGCGGGAATCACGATCACTCAACTGGAAAAAGTTCTTGCGCATCAAACCATCGTGCGCGCCATGCCGAATTCCCCGGTGGAAGTCGGAATGGGAATGACCGGATTCACAGCGCACAAAGCAGTTTCCATTGACGAAATAAGAAAAGTGGAGAATCTTCTCGCGACGACCGGGCGGACTGTTTTTTTTGAAGATGAAAAAATGATCAACGCGGTGACTGCGCTGAGCGGAAGCGGCCCGGCTTATTTTTATTACATCGTTCGTGCGATGATCGACGCCGGAAAAGAAATGGGAATGAATGAAGCAGTGGCGACGACGCTCGTTAAACAAACCATGCTCGGATCCTTTCAACTGATCAATAATGCGAACAAATCATTCGACGAATTGATCAAAACGGTCGCGTCAAAAGGCGGAACGACTGAAGCGGCGATCTCTGTTTTTGAGAAAAATAATATGCATGAAGCGCTGGTGAATGGAATTGTAAGAGCGGAGAAAAGAGCGACGGAACTCTCCAAAACAATTGAGAATTGAGAATGCAGAATGGAGAATGAGGCCTTAGAGCACACATTCTCAATTCTCAATTCTGCATTCTCAATTAAAATCCGATGGTCATTCCCAGTGTGAAGGGATTCACTTTCGGTCCGTGCCCTGGTTTGAAGAATTCAGACATACCGTAGTTTCCGAAGAAGCTGAAATTTCCGTAACCAACTCTTGCTGTCAATTCATAACGGAACGGATTCACATTGTAATCATCTTTTGTTTTTGTCTTCTGCTTATCACCATTCACTTCATATTCCTGGATCATCCTGTTCCGGAAAATATTGTATCCGCCGATCACGCCCATCGCGAAATGCACATCACGATCTTCGTCAGTACTCGTGTTGAATTCCACCATCAACGGAACATTCAGCCATGCGGTGCGTAATTTATTTTTAGTGAAGTCGGTCGACTCATAGATCGGCGTGACCATATCGGTATTCGTTGCGAGCGAGATATTCTGTTTGAAGGCATAGGAATTCCATTCGAGCCCCATCCCGGTCACGAGATTCACATAATTCTTGTAGATATGAAAATTATGCTGGCCGATATTCCAGGCGAAGCTGTGTGAGCGCGCGTAGTCGAGCGTGAGGAAATCATATCCTGCGGGAACTTCGATCGCGTTATCATGGAGATATCCATTCACGCCGATGTCGAGTCCTTCCCAGAAATGAAATCCCTGTTCATCTTCAATTTTTATTCTGCAGGAATCATTACAGGCGAATGCGGTAGTCGCTGAAAGAAAAAGAGCAGCTGCGAAAGTGTAGAACTTGGTTTTCATGGTGGCTATTGTTAGTTGGGTGGTTTCTTTTGTTGCTTGGTTTCTTTATCCTGAAGCGATCAGCAGGATCTGCTGCAGGATTGTTTGTCATAAGACGGCCTCCACTTCCGATTAGTTACAGCCTGTTTTGCGCCACTTATAGAGAATAAAGCACCAACTGGTTATCTTCGTCGTCATGGAAAACCGGAAATTGCTCAATGAAGAACTGGAACGCAAATCGGTGGACGAATTCCGAAAGGCGGAAAAAATGCCGTTGATCCTGATCCTGGAAAATGTGAGGAGTATGAATAATGTGGGGTCTGTTTTCCGCTCGGCCGACGCTTTTCTCATTGAGAAAATCTACTTGTGTGGCTACACTCCCTGTCCGCCGCACCGCGAAATTCAGAAGACCGCTTTGGGCGCGACAGAAACTGTTCTATGGGAACATTCGGATTCAGCACTTGATGTTATCAGGGAATTGAAGCAGCAAGGCGTAAAAATATTTTCCATTGAACAGGCGGAGAAAAGTATTCCACTCCAGGAAACAGATGTCAACGGAAAACTTGCGGTTGTTTTTGGCAATGAAGTAGAAGGTGTGTCGCAGGAAGTGATCGATGCGGGCGACGGCGTGATAGAAATTCCGCAACACGGCATGAAACATTCGCTCAACATCGCAGTCGCGGCGGGAATAGTGTGCTGGGAAATTTTCAGGAAGAAGAATTATTGAGAAAGTCAAAAAAAAGCCCGGACAATTCTGCCCGGGCTTTCTGTACCATTTGTTATTCCTTACGAGATCGCTGCTTTGAAGTCAGCGTCATCACGGTATTTCAGGAATTCAACATCTGATTTAGCGTGATCTTTATAAGAAGGATCTTTAGAGATCGCTGTTTTCAGGTTGCTGAGCATCATGTCTTTGTTGCCTTTGCGTGCACCGATAACCGCACGGAGGTAGTAAGACAATGCATCTTCTTTCTCAGAGCTCTTATCAAGTGTGGTCATCGCTCCGTCAAGATCTCCGGAGAGCACTTTCGCGAGTGCCGCGTTGAAGGTCTGGTTGGTTCCGAAATCGGTTACCGCATCGGTATACATTCCGTCCTGGATCGCGATGATGCCAAGGTTGTAAGAAACCTCAGGGCCTGCAGATTTTGCTTTGTCAAGCATTGCTTTCGCGTCTTTTCTGTTTCCTTCCCAACGGGTGCAGATCGCCATGTTGTTCATGATGATCGGATTGTTCGGGCTCAGTTTGTCGGCTTTGTTGAATTCTGCTTTTGCATCAGCGAGTTTGTTCTGCATGAGCAACACACAACCAACGTTGTTTGAAGTTCTCCAGTCGGTGCCGTACATACGTTCAGCAGCTTTGTAGAAATTCAGTTTCTCGTTCATGTCGGTGGTAAGAGTCGCAGCATAAAGGATCTCCTCAACAGAAAGGGAATCAGGAGTTGATTTCGCAAGCTGCAGGATACGCTCGTCGCTACGGTTGTGCTTGATCGCATTGACTGTAACCTGTGAACGGCGGAGTTGCGGAAGAATGTCTTTAGCAAGTTCTACGTAAGTAGCAGACATGTTCTTGATCTCTGCTTCACGCTTGTCTCCATCAGGATAAGAAGAGAGAACGCGGAGGATAAGATCTTTGTCTTTGATAGAAGAAGCGCTTACCAATTGCTGGAATCCGTTCCAGTCTTCGGCAGTTACCGCTTTTACATAGAATGCATCTTTTGTAGCAGGATCATATCCGTTCTTCTTGTCTTTCTGCATGGCCATCATGTCCTTCATCGTCTTTGTATAACGGTCTTCGGCAAGATGCTGGTTCATGTCTGTCTCTCCATCAGGAGAAGCATAAGAAGAAATAGAGATGTTGGTGATCTCCATGTTCGGATCGGTGCGGTGCGCTTTGAGGAAGTCATTCACCGGCTTCATACCGTCACCTTTGATATCATTCTTCGGTGTGTAGGTAGTGCTGCTGATCACGAAGTGGGTAGAACCGTCAACAGGATTCGGAACGGTTTTCACGAATTTGTCTTTTCCGATGATAGGCTTATCATCGTTTTTCAGGAGATAAGGAGTGATGATCGTGCCATGTCCGATCTTACGGGCTGGCATATCTTTCGTCTTCTTCTTTACCGCTCCTGTTGCATTGAGCATGAGATCTGCATCAAGCATATCAGACGTATACGCCACGTGATCGGTGTACGTATAAGATCCGCCTGTTTTGTAAGCGATCTTTGTTCCTGTTCCTTCGGCTTTTTCCCCGAGAAGTGTAACTGATTTGAATTTGTGATTTCCACACTGGGGTGTGATCGTGAGTGCAACTTTTTTACCGAAATATTTCGCAGGATATTTCACGGTTACAGTCACATTCACACTGTCGTTATGCTCTTCAAGCGGATTCGGAGTTACAGTGTATTCCACGGTAGCTTCTTTCTTGGACATTTTTCCAAGTCCGCTGCATGAAGCGAGGCTCATAGCGCCGAGAGTCGCGAGGCCGAAAATGAAAAGATTCGTTTGTTTCATGATAGTCAGGATGGTTCCTATTATTGGTACGGCGCAAATTTAAACAAAAACCTCAAAAAAGAAAGGAAAATCGTTCCATCCTGCCCATTCGTCTAACGATTCAATCCATTCATAATCAAGGATTATACTGGAGACCGTTTGAAAACTTCCTTGAACTCAGATTCAGGACATGTTGTGCCAGCGCTTCCGGCCCAAGATCATTGTCGATCCAGAGGACAGGCATTCGCTTTTCCGCCGAAAAGAAAGCCGAATAACCGGCTCCGACCTTTCCGAGGTATTCAGAAGGAATATTCCGCTCGTATTCGCGTCCGCGGAGATTGATCTGTTTGAGCAGTTTCTCCGGGGGACGATGCAGGTAGATCACAAGGTCGGGCACGCGCAGCTGGTTGGCCAGTAAATGAAAAATACGCTCGAACAATTTCAACTCTTCTCCCTTCAAATTGATCTTTCCGAACACAAGCGACTTTTCCCAGAGATAATCGGAGATCATCGGCCCCTCGTTCTTCATTGCATTCCTGATGTGACGGTACCGCTCTTCAAGAAAGGATAATTCCACCTGTAACGAATAACGGGCAGGGTCGTTGTAGAACGACGAAAGAAATGGATTGTCCTCGAAATGTTCGGGCAGGTAAACAGCGTCCATCCGCTGCGAGAGAATGCGCGCCAGGGTAGATTTCCCGGCACCGATATTTCCCTCTATAGCGATGAACTTATAAGGCTGTTTCATATATCAGATGGTCAACTTACCGAATTTCGAAATACGCTCGGATTCCATGAACTCATCAAGCAAAGTCTGCAGGCTTTTGTGGAGAACAGGGTGAATGAATTCCGGTGCAAGATCGCACAGATTCTCGAGAACAAATCGCCGGTTCTGTATGCCTTCGTGTGGAATAATGAGTTTTTCTTCGCGGATCAGGCGATCTCCAAAAAAAAGAATATCAATATCAATGGAGCGTGGTCCCCATTTTATGTTCCGTTCCCTTCCCATTTTCAATTCGATGTCAAGCAAATGTTGTAAAAGTTCAGATGGAGAAAGCCCGCATTCCACCTGAACTGCCGCGTTCAGAAAATAAGGCTGATCTTTTTTTCCCCAAGGCTCTGTTTCGAGAACTTCCGAACAGCTCACCAGGTTCACTCCCTTCAATTCTGAAATGTAACGACAAGCGGTCTCCAGGTTCTTCATCCGGTCGCCCAGGTTCGAACCAATTCCGAGAAAGATATCTTTCTGCATCGTTTTCACAACGTAAAATTAGGCAATAGGCTTCATTATGGATAATGACATGTCTCCAGGTGGCTTATCTATATTGTGAAGCGATCAGTAATCTCCCTTTTACTACCTTCGGCTTAAAATCAACAAACCTACCGATGAAAAAAACCTTACTCTTCGCGTTCGTGCTTTGCTTTCCGTTCCTGGTGAACGCACAGACGTACGTTACCACCAATATCTGTACAGGGCTGCAACAGCCGGTTGCTTTCGACTTCACGCCTGATAATGCGAATATCTATCTGACATTAAAAGGAGACGGATCCACTCCATCGGCACCAGGTTCGGCTGTGATCAAGAAATATACGATCGGCGGAACTTTTGTTTCCAACTTCTATGACCTTTCCGATTCTGTCGACTCGTACTTCGAGTGCGGATTGCTCGGAATTGCCTGCGATCCCGATTATCTCACCAACAAATACATTTATTGTTACTACGTTCATTTTCTGAACAACAGTGAGCGCATCCGCATCATCCGTCTCACCGACGTGGCAGATGCCGGCACCAATCCACAGGTGATCCTCGATATCGATATCACTTCCTACAACATCGCGGGAAATCACCTCGGCGGAAATGTGCACTTCCGTCCTTCCGATCCTTCTCACATCTATTTCACGATCGGTGATCTTGCCTACAACCAGACCAGTTCCGGAAATTATGCATCGATGCTCAACAAGCCTTTCGGAAAAACTTTACGGATCGGAAAAGATCCTGTTCCGGCAGGAAGTGATGTGCACGCTGTTGGCGCATTCTCCTGCAATGTTCCTACCGACAATCCTTTCTATGACGACGGAAATCCATTGACAGGAAACTGCGACATCATCTGGACCTATGGCCACCGCAATCCGTTCGACTTCTGCTTCAACCCGAATAATGATTCGATGTACAACTCCGAGAACGGATTGAACACCTGGGACGAAATGAACATGATCCACCGCGGCGCTTATTATGGCTGGAACACCTGCGAAGGAAATTTCATGAACAGTTCTACTACGGTTCCATGCAATCTTACCGGCGATGTTCGTCCGATCGAAACATGGGGAGCACCACTTCCTGCTGTGACCGGAATTCTCTTCTACACCAGTTCGGTCATGCCTGAATTCACGAATCACCTGCTCGTTGCCGATAATGACTATGCACGCATCTACGATATTACACTGAGCAATGGGCCGGTGTACGATCAGTTCGTGAGCCGCAACACATGGCAGGATCTTGCCGGCGGACTTACTACACTGAAGCAGGGACCTGAAGGTTGTGTTTACGCGATGAAAGGCGGATACACCACAAGTGGATTGATCTACAAGATCTGTCCATCGGGATTGGGAACAGAGGAATTCGAAAATCAATATTTCACGCTTCAGCAGAACGTTCCGAATCCATTCTCGACGACTTCTGTCATTCATTACAATGTGAAACAGAACTGCGATATCAAAATCTCGGTTTATGACATGTTCGGAAAAGAAGTTGCTGTTCTTGCGAATGGTGAAGCAGTTGCCGGAATGCATGACCTTACCGTGAATGCGGACGATCTCGGACTTGCGAATGGAAATTATTGCGTGGTGATGCAGGGGCCTGACGCGGCACAAACGATCAAAATTTCCGTTGTGAAATAAAATTTTTGTCAAACAACAACGTTATTGACCCGGCAGCGTAAAACCTGTCGGGTCTTTTCATGAAAACAAAACTTACGCTTCTTCTTCTTTTCCCTCTTTTCCTGCACGCTCAAACGTACTGGATCGATACGCTGTGTACGGGCCTTCTCTCGCCGGTCGCGTTTGATATCACTCCCGACGGAAGGATTTTTCTCACGCAGAAAGGCGGACAGATCGCGCAGGCTTACGAGGCGAAAATAAAAGTGTACGCGCTGAATGGAAATTTCATTTCGGAATTCTACGACCTCACCGATTCTGTGGACTCCGATTTTGAACGCGGATTGCTCGGGATAGCGGTCGATCCGGACTTTACCAATACGCATTACATCTATTGTTTTTACGTTCACCGATTTCCGTCCGATGAACATTTCCGCATCATGCGTTTCACCGACGTGAATAGTACAGGAACAAATCCCACCGTCATTTACGACATTGATGTTCCGGATAATTTACCGGGCGTTCACATCGGTGGAAATATTCATTTCCGTCCGTCTGAACCCGATAAAATTTATTTCACGATCGGCGATGTTGGTTCAGATCAACTCGACACGGCTTTGAATTACGCGCACATGCTCACGAATCCGTACGGGAAAACACTGCGCATCAATAAGGATGGAACCATTCCGACTGACAATCCATTTTATGATGATGGAAATATTTCCACGGGGAATTGCGACATCATCTGGAGTTACGAGCATCGCAATCCATTCGATTTCTGTTTCAGTCCTGTCAATGATTCTTTTTATTCTTCGGAGAACGGGCTCAACACGTGGGATGAAGTGAATCTCATTCACAAAGGAAAAAGTTATGGCTGGAACGAGTGTGAAGGATTTTACAGGAACAGTTCGAATACTATTTTGTGTGATGACACCACTTCTGTTCTTCCGCTCACGGCCTGGGGCGCACCGCTCGGTGCAGTCACAGGAATCCTTTTTTACAGCGGAACCGTGATGCCGGAATTCGACAACCATCTGCTCGTTGCGAATAATGATTACGGCGAGATCTGGGATCTTACCATGGGGAATGCTCCTTATTTCGATACCGTGACCACAAAACAATTGTGGATGGACGCCACCACCACCGGCGGATTGACAACGCTGAAAGAGGGCCCTGAAGGATGCGTTTACGCGATGAACGGCGGTTACACCAACAATGGTGCTGTCATTCGTATCTGTCCATCGTGGATGGATGTGGAAGAACAGCATTCGTCAATAGGATTCATCGGGCAGAATTTTCCGAATCCGTGTACTGGTGAAACGAATTTTCGTTTTTACAAAAATGTTCCGGGTACTGTTGAACTTACTGTGTATGATCTGCAGGGAAAAGAAACCGGAATTTCATTCAGCAGGAATTGTGTTCAGGGAGAAAATGAGATCCATCTGAATGTCGGGCAACTTGTTCCCGGAAATTATTTTGTCCGCATCAGTTCTGTTGATGGAAATGCGGGAATGATCATCACTGTCGGCGAGTGACAATGCACTGACTTTCGTACGGCGCATAACCGTAACTTTGCGAACCTGCAACAGGCAGGAACAAATGTCATCCGTGGTCACACCATACGATTCTGAATCAGGAAAAAAAGCGCAGGTCGCGAAGATGTTCGACAACATCGCGAAGCGTTACGATTTCATCAATTCACTTTTATCGCTCGGCATTCACAAAGGCTGGAGAAAAAAGGCGGTGAACAAACTATTGAAATTCCATCCGAAAGCTGTGCTTGATGTGGCGACCGGCACCGGCGATTTCGCGATCGTCAGCCTGAAAAAACTGAATCCCGATCGTGTAGTGGGCATTGACATTTCCGAAGGCATGCTCAACATCGGCAGGGAGAAGCTGAAGAAAAAAGGGCTGGATAAAAAAATCGAATTGCTGTATGGCGATTCGGAGAATCTTCCTTTTCCCGACAATACCTTCGACGCGATCACCGTCGGATTCGGTGTGCGGAATTTCGAAACGCTGGAGAAAGGTTTATCGTCGATGCTGCGTGTCCTGAAACCGGGCGGAACACTCGTCGTGCTCGAATTCTCCCGTCCGAAAAGATTTCCTGCGAAACAATTCTACAATCTTCACTTCTATCATCTAACACCTGCCATCGGTGGAATGATCTCGAAGGACAAGAAAGCCTACACGTATCTTCCTGAATCTGTAAAAGTTTTTCCTGATGGAAAAGAATTCACCGATATTCTTGAAAAAACGGGATACACCGAAACAACGAGGCAACCTTTAGCGCTGGGCATCGCCTCTATCTATACAGGGAGAAAGCCTCTCTGATTGGATACTTTTCCATTCTTCCGAACGTTATCTTTGTAACATGTCAGCAAAACGGATCTTCACTTTTCTTTCGGCAGTCCTACTCAGCCTGAACGCATGGTCGCAACACGCGCCGCAATCCGCGATGAATCGCGCTGAGTATTACGGCGACCCGATCCATTTCGGATTTTATCTCGGTGTGAACCGCACGAATTTCGTGATCACCACGGTGAGTAACTGGAGAACGGTCGCTGGTGATTCGCTGAAAAGCATTCTCTCGAAACCTTCCACTGGTTTCAATCTCGGCATCGTTTCTGAATGGGCGTTCAAC
Organism: Bacteroidia bacterium; assembly: GCA_035496135.1. Lineage (GTDB taxonomy): Bacteria > Bacteroidota > Bacteroidia > Palsa-965 > Palsa-965. The sequence continues at coordinate 118 of DATJEX010000333.1, read as the reverse complement.
CAGTACGCGACACTGCGCTTCGTTCCGGATATTGCTTTCGGTTCAAGAGAACTGGAATATCATTTCGCCGGACAGGATACATTTGATATTGTCAAACGGGTTGAATCCACCTTTCTCG
>DATJEX010000332.1:0-4341 GCA_035496135.1 Bacteroidia bacterium | reverse complement strand
TTGTCGTAGTACTCATTTCGAATAGCACTTGGGAAGCTGAAAAAAGATATGACGGTCATGGATGGCGTATAGATCCACCGGGTCGTATCTCCAGTAGGAATCGTATCATTCCTGTAATGAACAGCCATAATAGTTCGTCCTTTATCATCAGTGAAATACTTGTAAGCATAAATAACCGAGTTTCTATTGTAACCATTGAAAATGGAATCTTTGTCTTTCAGAACTCTGCAATTTTGATCAATAGTATAGAAGTGAGCATTTGTCAGTGTGTCATTTTCCCATTGCTCCCATTTGACAGTGGTTCCAAGACCACGCCCCGATACCTTTGGCGAAAGTGAGATCGGAATAATGTTACAACCCTCATTCCAGGCAGAGCGAATTTTTTTGTGCGAAAGCGTGGCTCCTTTAGGAAGTGAACTGTATTTAACGTAGTAGTAGGAATAGTTACTATCCGGATAGTTATTCATGCTTCGAGTTCCGTCATATACATAACCCATCAAACGTTCAGGAACATCGTGCAATTCATCAATACCAATTCTTCTTCCTTTGACATCAAACGTGTCAACCCAATGTGAGTTGATAATGAGTGAATCTCTCATAGGGCCGTAACAGATCAGATTTTCGGTTGCGGTACGAATGGTTGCGCTGGATTGACAATTCAGAAATTGATTCCCAGTCGCGAAAAATAGCACTAAGAGAAGAAATCGTTTCATAGCTAATCAGTATGGAAGGTAAGATGTTTGCGGATTTCACACAAATCGGAGATCTCCTTGAGGTAAGCATTCATCTTCTGGTTGCTGAACGCTGGAAGAAGTCTGTTCTTTGTTGAGCTCACCGGATGGTCAGCGTACTTCGCAATGATCTCTGCCGCTTTTGGAAGCAACGGTACTTGCGTTCGTCCATTTGTTTTCGTCCGGAAAATATGAATCCATGTTTCATCCTTTTCATGCACGAGATCATGCGGCGTGAGTTTCGCAACGTCTATGTAAGCAAGACCGGTGTAACAACTGAAAACAAAGATGTCGCGAACAAGTCCCAGTCGCTGCATTGGGAATTGATATTCTTCAAGCGTTCTCAATTCTTGTTTTGTAAGAAAATCCCGCTCCGTAGGTTTCACCTTCGATTTGAAATTCGCAAACGGATCTTTTTCGATCCATCCATTCGCGGAACAGATCAGGACAATCTTCCGGAAGAGCTTGACATACTTCAATGCAGAATTGTGATTGCACTTCTTTACGTTCTTCATGTAATAGTCAAACTCATGGATGAATTCATGATCGATCTGGTTGGCAGGAAAATCTTTCCGTGAATACTTGTGAATGATGAACGCTTGCAGGTGATTGAACGTGCTTTTGAATTTGGAAGCAGTGGCTGCAGCGTACTCGTGACCAACTCTTGAATTGACCTGCTTGTTGTGATGTGCGAAAACATCCAGGATGGTTTTCTGGTCATCGCGAATACCCATGAATTGCTTTTTCAGGGTGATTCCATTGACTGGCAATTGAAGGTCGAGCAACTCGCGATAATGATCGTAGATCTTCGTTCTGAACGATTCGAGAAAAGTATTCAGACTTAACGCTTCCGCTGTTTGACCTTTGGCGCGAGCCATCTTCCGGTTCCATTGTCCGGGTTCGATTTCGCGTTGGGAACTGAACTCTACGCGTTCGCCATTAATGGTAACACGCGCATAAATGGGATTTTTCCCGTCTTTAGTGAGTTTCGTGCGCTTGGGATAGAATATAATGTTGAAAGTGTTTTGCATGTGGACACCGATTTGGTCACCTCGATTTGGTGATTGGTTAGAAATAATTATGGAACCAAAAATGGGGCTCAAACCCAATGCTGGCGCGGGTTTGAGAGAAAGTAGGTGACCTAAGGCGGGATTGAAAACAGGTCACCGATTTAGCCACCAGAAATAGGGGTAATTTTGAAAAGATTGAAAAGTCTCAAAATGATAAACGCTTTAGAATCAGTGACTCTAAAGCGTTCTCAAAACATTTGAAACTAATCCAGTGGACCCGGAGAGAATCGAACTCTCGTCCAAACAAGCCTTAAACATGCTTTCTACATGTGTAGCCGGTCATTGGTTGTCGGTAAGAACCAGGCTGACCTGCGGGCCGAGTTCAAACGTAGTTGCTGATAGTGCATCGGCATCGCAACGCTACCGTACACTCCTTTTCTTTTCTATGCTCCTGGTCGGGACGTCAGAAGGAAAAACTTCCCGGGGAACATTGCTGAATGAGGCTTGGCCTTAAGCAGCAAGGGCGTAGTTAGACTCGCCGTTTAGAAATTTGAGAGTTGAGATTAACGTGCCATATTCACAACGCACGACATGCTTACACATCCAAGTACCCGCTGTCAAAACCGGTCGGGCCCCTTTGATAAGACAAAGATACTTCATACTCATGCGTTTTCTTCGTTGGAAGAAAATTTCTACTTCGAAGAAATGGTAAGCAGCAATGAAGTACAGGCAAGCTGACTTCATTGCGGGGTAAGAAGTAGGGTGTAGGCGGGAAAGTGTAGGCGGGCCGGCGGGAAAGAACTGTGCGTCCCGATAGTTATCGGGATTTGCGTGATCAGCGAGAAAAGTATCACACGAACATTCCGGTTTGGTTGTCGTTCGGCAGGAAAAATTTCCGGATAATTTTCTTCAGGCTTTCTTCAACTCAAGAAACTGGTTCACCATTTTCAGGAGTGATTCAAACTTGATCGGTTTTGAAATGAATTGATCGGCACCGGAAGTCATCGCATGCAATACTTTGTAATCGTCAGTGACCGCCGTCAGGAATATCAGGGGAATATTTCTGAATTGTTCTTCTTTCCGCAATTCCTTGCACATGGCTATCCCATCCATCTCCGGCATCAGGATGTCCGATACGATTACAGTAGGAATTTCCTCTTTGACTTTTACCAGGGCTTCTTTCCCGTTTGACGCTGTCTGAACACGGAAACCGGCCTTCGTGAAATTATACTTCAGGAATTCCAGGATATCCGGCTCATCATCCACGATCAGTATTTTCATCGGCGTATCCATGCATTTTTGTTTAATGCAAATCTACCCCGTGAACAATATCTTAATCAAACCCTAATATTATCTAATCATGAATTAACACAGTTGCAGAATATTCGCTCCGGTCATAAGCGCAACCCAACGATACAAACATCGTCGATCTGTTCATAGTTCCCTTTCCAGTCATCAAACACACGGGTCAATTCTTCTTTTTGCTGTTCCATATTTTTATCCTGCAAAGACCGGAGTGTTTCGATCAATCGTGAATATTTGAATTTCTTTCCTTTCGGTCCGCCGAACTGATCGGCGAATCCATCAGTGAAAAGATACAGCGTGTCGCCGCTGTTCATTTTTATGATGCGGTCTTCGAACGCTTTCATTTCATAACTGAATCCGACCGGTTGCTTGTTCGGTTTGAATTCCGTGAATTCACCGTTAATGAAACAGTACAAAGGATTATTCGCGCCACACCACGCCACTTCTTTTGTCTTAAGATCGAGCCGCGCAAGAGAAATATCCATTCCGTCAAAAGATGAATGGTCCTTTCCGTGCTGACTCAATTCGGTGATGAAATGATCGCGGAGTTTTTCCAGGATGCGTGAAGGCGGCAATGGTTTATCGCCAGAGTTGATCTCATTCAGAAAAGCGATCCCGAGCATCGTGAGGAACGCACCAGGCACACCATGCCCTGTGCAATCGGCAGCAGCAATGTAAAGTTGTCCCTGCTTTTCCATCGCCCAGTAGAAATCACCGCTTACAATATCGCGTGGCCGGTAAAAAATGAAATGAGGAGGAAGATGTACACTCACATGTTCTTCCTCTTTCAGCAGCGCCATCTGGATCTTCTTCGCGTAATTGATCGAATCGATGATCTCCTTTTGTTTTTCGACGACGATATTTTTCTGTTCCTCGATGATCCTCTTCTGTGTTCGCGTGATCCTGAATCTCCGGTAGACAATGATGATCGTGATGATCATGAGAAAGATCCCGGTGATGAGATAGATGCGCAGGTATTTTTCCTGCTGAAGTTTCGAATCCTTCAGCTGCAATTCCGCGTCAGATATTTTTTTATCAGCAACAGCTTTGATACTATCGGCCGACGATTTTTTCTCGAGCTCGAATTTCACGACGGTCTTGGTGATCGCTTTGAGGTGTTCGGCATTCGTGAGCGAATCCTTGTAACCGACATATCGTTTGTAATAGCTGAACGCGGTCGTATGATCACCAACACCTTCGTATGCGTCCGAAAGACAAAGACAATCATCACGCAGCAATTCATTACTCTCGATCTCTTCCGCTATCTGCAGGGAACGTAAACAGAATTCTTTCCC
>DATJEX010000331.1:0-6015 GCA_035496135.1 Bacteroidia bacterium | reverse complement strand
ATCTCGTGGGAGAAAATTATTTGTCAGAACTGAATGAAGCGCAGCGTGCGGCGGTTATATGTACCGAAGGCCCTGTGATGATCGTGGCGGGTGCAGGCTCGGGCAAAACGCGCGTGCTCACGTATCGCGTGGCACATCTTGTCAATAACAATGTCGACGCTTTCAATATTCTTGCACTCACGTTCACCAATAAAGCGGCGCGTGAGATGAAGGACCGTATCGCGAAGATCGTTCCGCGCGGTGAAGCGAGAAATCTGTGGATGGGAACTTTTCACTCGGTGTTCGCGCGGATCCTGCGGACAGAAGCGGAACGTCTCGGTTATCCGACCAATTTCACGATCTACGATACCGACGATTCAAAGTCACTCATCAAATCCATTCTGAAAGAACAGGGGCTTGATGATAAAGCATACAAACCAGGGCTTGTGCTGAGCAGAATTTCTTCGGCGAAGAATAATCTTGTTTCGGCAGGTGCTTATCAGCAGAATCCTTCGATCGTGGAAGAAGACCGGATGAGCGGCAAACCGAAAATGGGTTTGATCTATGAAATTTATGCGGCACGTTGCAAGAAAGCCGGTGCGATGGATTTTGATGACCTGCTGTTCAACACGAATATCCTGCTGCGCGATTATCCGGACATTCTCAATAAATACCAGGATAAATTCCGCTACATCATGGTGGATGAGTACCAGGATACGAACTTTTCGCAGTACGTGATCGTGAAACAACTCGCCGCGAAATTCCAGAATATCTGCGTAGTGGGCGATGACGCGCAATCCATTTATGCTTTCCGCGGTGCGAACATCCAGAACATTCTCAATTTCGAAAAGGATTACCCGGAACTGAAAACGTTCAAGCTCGAGCAGAATTACCGCAGCACAAAGAATATCGTGAGTGCGGCAAATGCGATCATCAGCAACAACCGCGACCAGCTCGAGAAAAATGTATGGACAGCGAATCACGAAGGCGATCTCATTCACCTGATGAAAGCGCACACCGATAACGAAGAAGGGCAGATCGTGGCGCGCGCCATCTTCGACGCGAAAATGGAAAAGCAGATGCGCAACAGGGATTTTGCGATCCTTTATCGCACGAACGCGCAGAGCCGTGCAATGGAGGAAGCGTTGCGCAAAAAAGGAATCCCGTACCGCATTTTCGGCGGGCTTTCTTTCTACCAGCGCAAGGAAGTGAAAGATATGCTCGCTTATTATCGCCTTGCGATCAATCCGCATGATGAAGAAGCGTTCCGTCGTGTGATCAATTATCCGGCGAGAGGAATTGGCGACACGACCATTGACAAACTCATCATCGCGGCGAGAGACAATGATGTCAGCCTCTGGACCGTTTGCGAAAATATCGCGGCGTTCGATCTTGGTATCAATGCAGGAACAACGCAACGCATCACGGATTTCATCACGATGATCAAGAGCTTCCAGGTGATGTTGCCAACGAATAACGCGTACGATCTCGGAAATCATATCGCACAACATTCCGGATTGCTTCGTGAATTGTACACGGATAAAACTCCGGAAGGTGTTTCGCGTTACGAGAACGTGCAGGAATTGCTCAATGGTCTGAAAGAATTTTCCGACGGAGATGAAGCGCCTGCGATCGAACTGAATGAAATTGATCCGGAACTCGCGCGAATCGAAGCGGAAAAGATTTCGGAACAAACGGAAGAACAGCCGAAGGAAGTGATCCGCACGCTCGACCAGTTCATGCAGGATATTGCCTTACTCACCGACGCGGACGTGAAGGAAGATGAAAAAGATCTTGATCGTGTTTCGCTCATGACCATTCATGCGGCGAAAGGATTGGAATTCCCTTATGTGTTCATCGTTGGTGTGGAAGAAAATCTTTTTCCTTCACCGCTCTCGCTCAATTCCCGTTCAGATCTCGAAGAAGAGCGCAGATTATTTTACGTGGCGCTCACCCGTGCGGAGAAGCGCGCGACGATCACGTATTCGGCATCGCGTTACAAATGGGGAAGCCTCACGAGTTCCGAACCGAGCCGTTTCATCGAGGAGATCGAACCGAAATTCATCGAGTACGCCAACAGTGCGGCGAGAAATGAATACGGCGAATTGAATGAACCTTCTTTCGGAATTAAAAAGCCGAAGACAACAACGACCATCGCTTCCACCCCTGAAATTCAGATCCCCAAGAGAAAGAATCTCGTGCGTGCGAGTACGGCGAATAAAGCTCCGGCTTCAATCGATAATTCACACCTGAAAGATCTGCAGGTGGGTAACATGGTGAAGCACGAACGATTCGGCACGGGAAAAGTCATGACGCTCGAAGGTGCGTTCCCGAATACCAAAGCGACGGTGGAATTCGACGCGGCCGGACAGAAACAATTGCTGCTGAAATTCGCGAAACTTGAAATCCTTCCCGGATGAAAAAATATTTCTTTCTGAAACTCAATCCGCCCCGTTCTACTTTCATGCAGGACATGACAGCAGAAGAACGTTCGGTGATGCAGCAGCATGTGGAATACTGGAAAAAATATGTGAACGACGGAACAGCGCTTGTCCTCGGGCCAGTCGCGGATCTTTCCGGTGGATATGGGATCGCGGTTGTTGCTGTTGAGAGTGAAGATCAATTACAGAAAATAATTTCAGCTGATCCGGCGAATGGTTTGAATAAATATGAATGGCATCCTATGCCGCGTGTCGCAACAAAGGGATGATTCATAACCCCGAACTTCAGTTGGGGGCCAACAGATTCCACTACCCTTATGCGTGCGAGACGAGCTTAATTGCAAAATATCAGTGCCGTCTCACACGCCATTGAGAAAGAAAGTTCATCAACCCGGCACTAAAGTGCCGCGATATATCAGACATAATGAAAGAAGAAACCCTCTACCTCTCGATCGGCAGAAAACTGAAAGGAGAAGAAAGCCAGATGTTCGGTAAGCCCTGTTTCAAAATAAAAGGGAAAGCCTTCATGTGTTTCTTCGAAAATGAAATGGTTTTCAAGCTGACAGGTGATGCACACGAAGCCGCGATGAAACTGAAAGGTTCGCACTTATTCGATCCATCGGGAAAAGGCAGGGCAATGAAAGAATGGGTGCAGGTGAACGCAACGAACTCCAAACACTGGGAAAAATTCGCGAAAGAGGCAATGGCGTATGTGAAGAAGAATGCGAAATGAACAAATCCGCCCTTTCATCATAGCCCACCGATTAATCGGTGGGCTATGATGAAAAAGATCCGGCCATTTTCATGACCGGATCTGTAAATCCGTTTAGATCCGTAATCTGTATTGTCTGTTCTGATCTGTAATCCTTCCCCCTAACAACAGCAGTCTACAGCGATGCCAGCTTCGCGAGATCCATGCTCTTCGCGAGATTCGTTGTCCATTCCGGTCCGTCCTGGTTATCGGAATCGATCTGCAACCAGAAACGATATCCGACTCCGAGTGTGAGGGAAACTTCTCTTGTCTTCTTGTGATAATCCTGCCAGCCAACGATGTCATTATCCAGCTTCACACCCGATGCGCTTTCATCTGGTGAGTCGACGCTCATCCCCGATGCCCACACCATTGTCGCTGCCTGGTACATTCCATACGCGGCATTGTAATCGATGAGCGAGATCTTCACGACGTCATTTCCCTTTTTGAAGATCGCTTCAGCATTGGTAAGACTCATGCCCGGCATGTTGGTGGTTGTGCCGGTCGGTTCTTCTTCCACTTCATAGCCGTCGAGTTTTGTCGGCAGATATTTGATGAGTTCGCTCCACGGCATAGCAAGTGTATCTCCTTTGGCACGGCGTTCAGCAAGTTTCTTCGCACCGGCATCCACTGGTGCAGGTGTGCTGTTGGAAGCTGATGCCTGTGCGTTGCTGTTAGTGTTATTCGCAGTCGAATCCGAAGCAGCATCAGATTTTTCGCCGCCGCAGGAGCAGGCTACAAGAGCGGTGAAAAGGGACAGTGTGATGATTTTTTTCATGGGTTTGAAATTTATCGCGAAGCGGTCAGCATCACGATGGGTTTGGTTTTATTGGATTAGTGTTGACGTTGTTCCGGTAAGGTATATTTTCTTCCTGCGTTCACTTTCTTGAGATACGAAAGCAGCGGAGCGAAATACTCAAGCATCGGTTTAGCGGTAAGATCTGATCCGGTTTTTTCTTTCAGCAATGTTCTCCAGTCCCCTACTCCGCCTTTGCTCATCATGTCGCCAATGAATTTTCCGATCTCCTTGTTGCCGTAATAATTCGTGAACGCCGGATTCTGATGCAGGATATTCTTCGCGATGTAACAGTGGAACTGGAATTGAAGCACCGTTGCCAGTGCGTAATCGTAATACTGTCCCGGATCATCAATGATGTGCGTTTTGGTCGCTGCGTCGCAATATTCTTCGCCGCGTTCTTCAGGAGGAACAATTCCCTGTTCACGTTTCACAATTTCCCACCAGCGTTTGTTGAACTGATCGGCAGGAAGATTCTTCGCATACAATTCATATTCGAATTCACTCATCGTTCCCGCCTGCCAGTTGAGCGCGACGATATAACGGAGTGCTTCTTTCATCAGCATCTGAACAGTATCGACTGGAGCTTTCGGGTCAACGAGTCCCATTCCCACGAGAAACGGTTGCTGCATCGCGGCCATTCCGAACATGGTTCCCAGCGCTTCGTGATAAGCGCGATTCGCACCTTCCCGCAGGATGTACGGAATTCCCGGTTTGGAATAAGAGAGATAATAATAGATGTGGCCGAGTTCGTGGTGCGTGGTCTCGTACCAATGCGCATTCGGCTCCACGCTCATGAGTGAACGCACATCCTGGTCGTAATCCATGTGCCATGCGCTCGCGTGATTGTTCTTTTTATAATTCGCTCCCGGGGGAACAGGATAGAGTGAAGATTTATCCCAGAATGTTTTCGGTAATTCCGGAAAGCCCATGCTCACGTAATAACGTTCCGCATCCTGCACGACCCATTCCGCATTGTATTTTCTCGCGTTGATGATGGAATCAAGATCCACGCCGTGCACCGTAACGAGATCGCTCCAGTCCTGTCCCCAGCGGTTCGGCAGCCATTGTGCAGGGAGATAATCGGGAACGGTTTTCGAATGGTATTTCTTCGCCAGTTCGTAACGTGCCCACGTATGCAGCTCACGATACAAAGGATAAATGTCATCGTTGATGCCGCGAAGCAAAGTCATCATCGTGTCGGCACTCATGCCGTAATCCGCAACCTGGTAAGAGAAGAAATCCGGATAATTCAATCCCTGCACTACTTGATTCCTCAACTGACGCAATTCTTCGAGCGGCTTGTGCAGATCTTTTCCTACCGTCTTGCTGCATTCCCATGCGGCGAGACGTTTGTTCGTGTCCATTTCCGTAACGAGAATGTTGTCGATATCATTTGTTGTGATCGTATCGCCGTTCAGGATATAATTGAATCCGTATAATTTTTTTCCTGCTTCTGTTTCCGCAGCGATGCGTTTGTCAACGATGTCTTTGATCGTTTGCGGACTTCCGCCGGCGAAATACAGGATGTGCTGCAGCTGTTCCACTTCGAGCGAATCGAGTTTGTCTTTCTTGCCGAGGAATTCCTGCGTGAGCTTGATCACATCGGCGCTTCCCTGGTAAGCCGCCAGGTCTTTCGCCGCTTTGTCGGCCGCAGCAGAAGTAACGGTATCACCGGGAACAATGTGCGTGAGTAATGTCCATTGCGCTTCATTCGAAACGATGTTCAGATCGCGGTACTTGTTGTTGTACGCGGTCAGAAATGAATCGACACGTGTTTTGAGATTCGCGTCATCACCCGACGCATCATTTCCGCACTGTGAGAAAAACAGGATCGAACAAACAGTCGCTGTTCCGAGGAGAATTTTTGTTTTCATGAATTCTTTTTGAGAGTCCCAAAAATAGGTTTTTTATAGGGATGAAGGAGGCATGTGGGGTACGAACTACAGATAAAATCCGAAAGTACGAACCACTGAACTGCGAACCCGGGGAATCATTTCGTTATTTCGGGGTTCGTATTTTCGGATTTGGTTCGTAGTTAGTACGCC
>DATJEX010000330.1:0-5066 GCA_035496135.1 Bacteroidia bacterium | reverse complement strand
AGGCAGTAAGCAGAAGGCAGAAAGCAGTTCTGGTCGATTTCGAGCTCCCCTCATATTTGGATTTAACCTCTTACTGCCTACTGCTCACTACCTACTATTTAGCGTTTACTGCCTACTCCTTAGTGCCTACCACCTACCGCTTACTGCCTACTAATTCGTATCTTTAATTCCTGCGAAAAAATCTCCTATGAAAACATCGAAAGACGTGCTTCATTCTCTCACCAAAGGAGCGCTTCTGCCCAAGGAAGAGATGCTGGAAGTGGCGAAGAAGAAAGGCAAACTCAGCATCGGCATTCCGAAAGAAATCACCTTCCAGGAAAACCGTGTAGCACTTGTTCCCGACGACGTTGGATTGCTCATCAATCACGGGCATCATGTGATCGTGGAAAGTGGCGCTGGAAAGAATGCGAATTTCCAGGACAACGATTATTCCGAAGCAGGTGCGCAGATCGCCGTCACAGCTGAGGAAGTTTACAAGCAGGCAGAAATAATTCTCAAAGTCGCGCCGCCTTCGTTGCAGGAAATTGAATTCATGCAGCCAAAGCAGACACTGCTTTCTACTTTGCAGCTTCCGGCTCAACCGGAAAATTTCCTGAAGAAATTACTCGAGAAAAAAATAACAGCGCTTGCGTTCGAATGGATCAAGGATGAAGACGGGGTTTTCCCGGTCATCCGTTCCATGGGAGAGATAGCGGGAGGAACTTCCATTCTCATCGCTGCCGAATATCTCTCGAATGTGAATAACGGACAAGGCGCCATTCTCGGAGGGATTTCAGGCGTCGCTCCGACAGAAGTTGTGATCATCGGTGCAGGAACCGTTGGCGAATACGCCGCACGTGCCGCACTCGGACTGGGCGCGAGCGTGAAAGTTTTTGACAGCTCGGTTTATCGGCTGCGCAGGTTGCAGAGTGATATCGGGACAAGAATTTTCACTTCGATCATTCAGCCGCGCGTGATGGCGAAACATCTCCGCACAGCAGATGTAGCGATCGGAGCTTTACGTTCTCCTCAGGGAAGAACGCCATGCGTGGTGAGTGAGAACATGGTCGCCGAAATGAAAACCGGAGCGGTGGTCATTGATGTTTCCATTGACCAGGGCGGATGTTTTGAAACGTCGCACGTGACGAATCATACGAATCCCGTATTCCGGAAGCACGGCGTGATCCATTACTGCGTTCCGAATATTGCTTCACGCGTATCGCGCACGGCGTCGTATGCACTAAGCACGATCTTCGCGCCTGCGTTACAGCAGATGGGAGAAGAAGGCGGACTCACGCCTTTCATCCGACAGAACGTTGGTGTACGCAACGGCGTTTATATCTACAACGGAATTCTCACGAATCAATATCTCGGTGAGCAATTCAAATTGCCTTACAAATCACTGGATCTTTTGGTCGCTGCGTTTTAGCCAGGAGTTTGTAGGGAGGAGATCGGAGTAAAAATGAAATTGGAAACGGATAATAAATAACATACAAGAATCAATTACCAACGGTGAGCTATATTAACAACGTAATTAAAATAAATTCTCCCAACTCCGCTCTCCCAACTCCCAACTAAATGACCTGGTGGCGCCGCATACGACTTTATCTCACCGGTTTCGGGATCGGCTGTATTCTCGTGTGGATACTTTTTTTCCGCAACGGGAATCGTGAATTGGGCAGCTGGCTGCCAAGCAATCGCGTGACATATTTTCTGCAAGCCGTTAAAAAAATGGGCGTAGACAGTACGACACTTTGTAAAATGAAATGCGCCGGATTCACGATGGAAGATGTGAAAGCAGGATTGAAAAACGCGGATGTGAATTTCGACAAGAGCAATACTTCGAAGGAACCGTGCCACGAATACGACGTGAACATGACGATCAAAGGGAAGAAGATGGAAGTTTATTTTTCCGCGTGTACCGACGATTCTACCGCGTCGCTTTTACTTTTCAATCCTCCGCTGGATGAAGGTTGTGGGTGTAGTGATCAGTTGTAAGGATCATTTCTCCAGGCTCAGCAACTCAAATTTCTCGTCCGCCAGTTTTTTCTGCAGGTCAAGCAAGTGATGTGTTCCGCAAAGCGTGATGAGATAATCGAGCAGATCCGAATGACGGCTCAAACCACTGTTATGTCTTTTATCCGCATGCCATGTTTTCAGTGCAGCGATCGAGCGCGTGAGATAATCCGCCGCTTTGTCGAGTTGAGCGGTCTTCAGGTATTCCATTCCCAGGAATAAAGTCGGATCGGGATCGGCAACATCTGTTTTGAGTTGAGCAACACATTTGTCCAGTGTAGCAATGGCTTTTGCGGTATCTCCGCGAGCGAGATAACATTCATCCACTTCAAAGAACTGGTAGAAATAATTCGAATACAGATCAGGAACCTGCATGTGTTTGCTGTCGCCCATTTCGAATTTGTAAGTGGATAATGCAGAATCGAATTTCGCGAGATTCACAGGGATCTTCGAATAAATATCCGTGGTAGGGAATGCAGGATCGAATTTCGACAGCATTCCTTCGGCACGCATTCCGTCACGAAGGAATTCAAATTGTGTGGAAGTGATGCTGGTAATGGAATAGACAGGCCGCTTTGGATAATTTGAAGCGATGATGTCCATCACCGCGAGATCGGAACGATACAGGTAGGTGGAATGAAATCGCATCAGCATCAAAGATGTGTCGGCATCAGCGAATTTCAGTTTTAATTTATCATCCGGGATCTTCACGTGATCAGCATTGAACCATATCGCGTCGTGCGTTCTCCAGGCTTCCCGCAGATCGCCAAGACTTTTTGCATCTGCATAACTGATGTATCCATTGTTCCCGCTCTGGTCAACGTAAACATAATCGGTATTCTTGCCGCGGTAAAAATCTTCCGGCAGGCTCAAACCGAAATGATCTTTCTTCTGCCAGTAATACATTTTTTCGGGAAGAATAAGCAAGCCGAGATTGAGGACAGCGATATCTTTTCTGAAGCCGAGCACTTCCTGCACATACCACGAAGCGTAAGTGTCAACATCCCCGTTGGAAATGACAATTGCGTTCGAATCGGCATGCATCAATTCATTCTCCACGAAATTGATCACGAGCGGATCGTACAGATCGTTCACGAGATATTTTGCCGCTTCCGCATCACGTCCGCGACTGGCGAGTTCCGACCAGCCGAACATGTACGTATTCGAGATGACTGTTTTCGGCAGACCAACGAGCATGACATAATCGGGATCGTGTGTCTCGATCTTCTTATAAGTTGCAAGTTCCTTGTCAAGCAGATCGCAAACATCCTTCGCATCATCATCCGATAATTTTCCAAGATCATTCGCATCCTGCAGTTGCGATGGACGTGTGATGGCGATCACCTGTGCTTCGTAGGCGCGTGCAAGTGATTCCAGCAACGTGTCATCCAGGTCATTCTTTGAACCAAGCGCGGCCACCACATCTTCTTCCCAATTATCATAACCGAAATAAATGCAATGATCATAGGAATACGCAGTCGCTGAAACCGTTTGTGTGAGTGATTCTGAATTGGTCGCCCCGTTTTTCCAGAACAGCAAAGGAAGCACCAGGTATTTCCTGTCCTTCGCCGACCAATATAATTCGCTGCCGATCGATTTACCGGTTGTGAAGGAGATCTTCACGAGGTACCAGCCATCCTTTTTTTTAGCGAGCGAATAATAATATTCCTGTGTAGAATTGATCGCGTAACTTTTATCGATCTGCGCCGCCACGGTCATCACGTCTGGAAAACGTTTCAACGCGTTCAGGTCATCTGTACCACAGGAGTTGAGCAGCAACAAAAGTGGCGCAAGAAAAATGATCAGTTTTTTCATTGTGGGGACAGGGACACTGCCGATGGGCGCTAAAGTACATTATTCCATAAAAAAAGTGGAAGTATTTTGATGGGCATTTCCTTCAAATTGTTTGCTTTTAGTACCCGTTTTATTACCTTCACTAACCCGCGTAAAATCATCTCTGCCCCTGCGACGGGAAATGATCCTGACATTCTTCAATCAACCTTCACACCAATGAAAAAAATCAGTCAACTGACTTTTATCACAGCGATCTGCCTGTGCACATTCGCTCATGCACAACAGGAATTCAACGGCAACGATGCGGCGCGATTGGTCGACGGCGCTACACGCGTGGTCATCAACAAACAGTCGCGCGTTCCTTCCTTCATCGTTTTCTCGAAAGGAATCAACATCGCGCCCGAAGCGATATTCGATGTGCTGAGGAAACCGCTCCAGATGCAGCAGAACGATTCATGGATGGTGAAAACAGTGCAGAACGATCAGTTGGGATTCACGCACACGCGCTACACACAATTGTATTCCGGTTATAAAGTAGAGGATGGCGAATACATCGTTCATGCCCGCAACGGACGCGTGGAAAGTGTGAACGGAATGTGGATGGACAACATCAACGTGAATACGACCGCTGCGGTGAATGAACCCACGGCTTTGCAAAACGCGCTCGCTTTCATGAATGCTTCATTGTACAAATGGCAGGTTCCTGCTGAGGAAGCGCAATTGAAACTGATCAAGAATGATCCGAATGCTACCTGGTTCCCGAAAGGTGAACTCGTGATCGTTTGCGCGAACAACGACATTTTCAAAAAGGAATATCATCTCGCCTGGAAGTTCGATGTGTTCGCATCACAACCGGTGAGCAGAAAATATGTTTACGTGGATGCGCAGACCGGAACAGTGATCGCTTCACTCGACAGAATTTATGAAGCAGATGTTCCGGCGACAGGAACAACGATGTACGCGGGAACACAATCGTTCACCTGTGATAATTTTTCTGCCGGACAATATCGTTTGCGTGAAACCGCGCGCGGACAAGGCATTCAAACGTTCAACGCTTTGAATTCTACCAATACAGCAGGTGCTGTTGATTTCACCAACACCAGCGCGACATGGACGAGCACTGCGAACGGAGACAACGCAGCTTATGATGCACACTGGGGCGCTGAGAAAACCTATGATTATTACATGAACATGCACAACAGGAACGGATTGGATGATGCAGGATTGCTCATGGTTTCTTATGTGCATTATGATAACGGACTCGACAACGCTTATTG